>JACRFB010000037.1 GCA_016218045.1 Ignavibacteriota bacterium | reverse complement strand
TCTTCGCGTTGCATCGAATTAAACCACATGCTCCACTGCTTGTGCGGGCCCCCGTCAATTCCTTTGAGTTTCAACCTTGCGATCGTACTTCCCAGGTGGGATACTTACTGCGTTAGCTTAGGCACCGACCCTTGCGGGCCAACACCGAGTATACATCGTTTACAGCGTGGACTACCAGGGTATCTAATCCTGTTTGATCCCCACGCTTTCGTCCATGAGAGTCAATAACGGTCCAGGCAACAGCCTTCGCAACTGGTGTTCTTCCAGATATCTAAGCATTTCACCGCTACACCTGGAATTCCGTCACCCTCTACCGTATTCAAGACATCCAGTATCGGAGGCAGCTCTTCAGTTAAGCTGAAGGATTTCACCACCGACTTAGATGCCCGCCTGCGGACCCTTTACACCCAGTAAATCCGGACAACGCTTGCCTCCTACGTATTACCGCGGCTGCTGGCACGTAGTTAGCCGAGGCTTACTTTCAGGGTACCATCAATCCGCCCGAGGCGGATATTTTTCCCCTGCTACAGCGGTTTACGACCCAAAGGGCCTTCATCCCGCACGCGGCGTTGCTGCGTCAGACTTTCGTCCATTGCGCAATATTCCTCACTGCTGCCTCCCGTAGGAGTCTGGGCCGTGTCTCAGTCCCAGTGTGGCTGATCATCCTCTCAGACCAGCTACTGATCATTGCCTTGGTGGGCCGTTACCCCGCCAACAAGCTAATCAGACGCATGTCCATCTTTTGCCGTCGAAACTTTAACAACTGTCACCATGCGGTGCCGCTGCATCATCGGGTATTAGCACCTCGTTGGAGGTGTTATTCCCGAGCAAAAGGCAGGTTACATACGTGTTACGCACCCGTGCGCCACTCCGCTTGCATATTGCTACGCAAACGTCGTCGACTTGCATGTGTTAAGCACGCCGCCAGCGTTCGTCCTGAGCCAGGATCAAACTCTCCGTTGTAAAATTTTAGTTCACAACTTTGAGTTCAAGTAAAAACTCAACATGACGTTGGCTATACACAAACACTTTTCAAAGAACTTGCTGCTTCTTTTTGCAGCGCCCTTTCGTAAAGGGATTACAAAGGTAACACTTCTTTTTCCCGAAGTCAAGCGTTTGTGAAAACTTTTTTCGTGTCGCTGTTTTTACGCCCGCTTGAGAGGGACCAGCAATATAGCCCTTTTTTTCCGTTTTGCAAGGACCGCGTGAGAAAATTCTTCGGGAGCCGCTCCCCGCTCCGCCCGCGCGCGCGCGTTCACGCGCCGCAAAAAACCGCCGCGCCAATAAAAAGGAGCTGCTGGTCCTCTATTATCGCGGCACGCAATGCCGGACGCAGCGCGGACGCTCCGCCCCCTGTCAACACGACACGCACGGCCTCTCCATGCCGCTCCCGCGCATGCCTGATCATTCCCTCGAGCGCCCACGCGGCGCTCCAGTACGCGCCCGCACGCAGCGAGTCGCGCGTGCTGAACGCGGGGAACTCCGGCGTGCCTGCCTCCGGCTCCAACGCCGGCAACAGCGCCGTATCCGTATGCAGCGCGCGCAGGCTCGCCGCCACTCCGGGAAAAATGCATCCGCCGCCGAAATCACCGCGCGCGTCGAGAATGTTCACCGTCGTTGCGGTTCCGCAATCGATAAACATCGAGGGCGAGCCGTAGCGGACACGCAGTCCTAGCAGACCACACAAACGATCCGCACCCAGACCATCCGGCGGCTCATACCGTATGACCATCCCGCGGACATCGGAGGAACGGACCTTCGTGCAGGAGAATCCCTGATGCGCACAATACGCCTTGATGTGCTCGTCCGCCGCCGGAACCACCGAGCAGAGCACAACGTCCCGCGCACCGTGCCCGCGAATGGCGTTCAGGGACTCCTGGAGCGACGTTTCCGTCAGGAGCCGTGTCGGAATCGGGCCGCATTCCATTTCCACGTCCAAGCCCTGCAAAAGCGCCACACGCGTGCGGGTATTCCCCGCGACCACAACGATGCGCCGCGTGCTCACTCCTTTTCCTCCTCGAGTATGAAGTCGATCTGGCGGTCGACCGGATCGACGCGCACAACCTGCACGCGCACATGATCGCCGAGACGGTACCGGCGTCCCCGCCTCCTGCCGATGAGAGATTTTTTCCTGGCATCAAACTCGTAATAGTCGTCATCCATCGCGCGGATATGCACAAGACCCTCCACGAGTGTCGAAATGATCTCCACATACAGCCCGTAGGATGTCACGCCGCTCACGATGGCGTCGAAGGAATCGCCCACGTGCCGCCGCATGTATTCGACCTGCTTGATTTTCACCGACTCGCGTTCGGCCTCCACCGCGAGGCGTTCGCGCTCGGATGAATGACGCGCGATATCCGCGATGCGTTTCTCGTAGCCGCGGCGCGCCTGCTCCGCCGCGCCACTCTGATATTCATGGAGCAGACGGTGCACGATCAGATCCGGATACCGCCGTATCGGCGAGGTGAAATGTGTGTAGAGCGCGAAGCCGAGTCCGAAGTGCCCGATGTTTTTCTCGCTGTACACGGCCTTGGCCATGGAGCGGATGGTCACGTCCTGTACTACCGCCTCCTCGTCCTTCCCCGCCACCGCCTCGATCATCCGCTGAAAGGATTTCGAGGAGGTGGAATCGAGCTTGACCTCGAGGCCAAGATGCCGGATAAACTCGACGAGTTCGCGCACCTTCTCGGGATCCGGCAGGTCGTGCACGCGGTATAGAAACGGCAGTTGCGAGCCGCGCACGCCCATCGACCGCAGGGCGCCCGCAACTGTGCGGTTCGCGAGCAGCATACACTCCTCTATCAGGCGCATGCTCTGCAGGCGCGGTTTTGCGACGATGTCGAGCACCTCGCCGCCGGGTCCAAAGACGAATTTCACCTCGGGCATGTTGAAGTCGATCGAGCCTTCGCGCAAACGCTTGCGCGTAAGCATGCGCGTCAGCGCGTCGAGCTGCGCAAGCTCGGCGGCGCAGTCGCCCTTGCCCGTGTCGATGACACGCTGGGCGTCCTCGTACGTGAAGCGCCTGCGCGAGCGGATCACGGTCTTGTGTATCTCCTGAGCCGTCACAACACCCTTCGGCGTGAGGGTCATGAACACCGAATACGCGAGGCGGTCCCTGTCCTGCTGCAGGCTGCACAGTTGATTCGAGAGCCGCTCGGGCAGCATCGGGATGACACCATCGACGAGATACACGCTGGTGCCGCGTTTGAGGGCTTCGTGATCGAGGGCGGAATCCTGCGTCACATAGTGGCTCACATCGGCGATATGTACGCCAAGGACAGTGTTTCCCTGCGCATCGGTTTCGATGGACACGGCGTCGTCGAAATCCTTCGCGTCCTCAGGATCGATGGTAAACACAACACGGTCGCGCAGATCGACCCGTCGCGCGATTTCCTCGTCGGGAATCGTGTCGGGTATCGCGCGCGTCTCGCTCTCGACCGAGGTGGGAAAATGAAGCGTCAATCCAAAGCGTCGCGCGAGGGCGGCCATCTCGGTGCGGGGCTGGCCGCGGCGACCGAGCACTTCCGACACGACGCCCTCGGGTTCGAAGCGCGAATCATCCGTCAGAGTCACAACCACCTTGTCGCCCTCGACGGCGCCGCCGAGGTCGCGCTTGGCGACAAGCACTTCGCCCTGCTGCCGTTTCCCATCGGGCTGCACGATGTAACGGTTTCGATGGAGACGCACCGTGCCGACGACTTCGCGCGGAGCATCGGCTTCGGCCGGCGCGGTACCCTCGTCCGCGCGGACCATCCACGCGCGGCCCTCCGCACGAACGACACGGCCTTCCTCCAGCAGCGCGCGTAACACCGCCTTGAGGGCCTGGTACTGTTCACCCTGTTTGGGAAGATGGAGCGCGCGGGCGAGTTCCTTGGTCTTGTACGAGCGACGCGGATTGCGCTCAAGAAATTCGGCGACGCGCCGTGAGAGATCGTGCGATTTCATGGGAGAACGCTCCGCCCTGGGATTAAAAGGAAAACCTGTACAGCAATTTCAGCTCGTAGACGGCGGATTCCTGCCCGGTGCTTGTCGTTTCGACGCCCGTGGTCGAGGTTTTTCTCGAGGCCTGTATGATCATGTTCCCGATGCCGAGATCGGGGAAGAACGTGCCCATCGGAATTTCGAAGGAGATGTCGCCGCTGCCCAGATTGTTGATCTTGCCGTCGTAGGTCAGCAGCACGCGGCCGATGCCGCTCGTGGCCTTGACGCGCGCATCCTGCGTCCCGAGGCCGCTTATCTCGACACGCTGGAGCACGCTCTGGAGGCCCGCCTTGCGTAAAAACTCGGACGCGGCGCTTGATGCGACGGACGATGCCACGGCGTTTGCAATTTTATCGGCCTGGTCGATGATGCGTCCGCGGTCGGCGGTCGTGAGTTCGTCGGTGAACAGGCCGAGCAGTATAAACGAGAAGGCGTCGGACTGCACGTCGCCGGCACGCGGACGCTGCTGGCTCTCGGGCGAATCCCAGCGCATATCCCACGCGATGTTCGGCTGCACGCGGTTGCCGGTGATGGTGATGATGACGTACACCCTGCGGCGCTCGCCGGTGACCCTGTCGACATGATAATCGGTGTAGAGAGCGCGCAGATTCAGGTCGGGATTCTGCGGATCGCCGATGAACACCAAAGAGCCGCTTGCGCTGAACTGCGTTCCGAACATCTTGTAGTACGAGTCGGGTCCGAGCGACACCGTGCCGTTGAATTTGCCCGCTCCCAGCGCACTCGTCAGCCGCAACTGTTCGATATTGAGCGCCGCGTTCAGTTCCATCTGCAGATTCGCGCTGAAGGGCATGAGTATGCGGAGCACGCCCGCCGTGGAGACGGAGATGTCGTACGCGAGATCGGTCGAGAGCGCGCGCCGTGCCGCCGCGAGCGAATCGCTCCGTCTTTGCTCCAAGCTGCGTCCGAACAGACTTCCTCCCCCGCTCTTTCGCGACTGCGAGAGCGAGGCCTCCTTCTGCTTGGCGACATCGTCGACATCGACGTAGCGGATGTTGAGGTTGTTCCCGTCGCGCCGGTCGCCATTGTCGCTGGCATACGTGAGGTTGCCTTCGAGTACGTCGAGGTTGCCTTCGATGCGCGCGCGGTTCTCGTCGGCCACATATCGCAGCGGTTTTGTGCCGGTGGTCACATAGAGATCGCCGTACACGGCCTTGAGCGCGCTTCGCGATTCGCGGCGTAGCACCTTGAGCCGCCCGTCGACGTTCATCGCGATGCCCGCGAGGCGGAAGCCGTCCATCGTGATGGTACCGGCCGCCGTCATCGAGCCGCGGTTCCAGTCGTCGGGATCGTTGCGCAGCGTGAGTTCGCGCACATGAAGGGTATTGCCGCGCGGTTCCACCTTCAGCGACAAGCCATAGTACATGTTGTTCATCACAAGCCGCCCGCGCGCGTCGTTCACCGTCAGCACCCCGTCGTATGCAAGCGTGTCGGCATTTCCCACGATGTCGATTTCGGCGTTCGCGGTGCCTTCGAGGGGAGAGAAGAGCCCGATGAACTTCTCGGTGAGCGCGAGCGGAAACTCGCGCATGCTCACATGCAGATTGGCCGCGCCCAGGACGTCGACGTCGCGCGTATCGCCGAAGGACAGGTGTATGGGCAACGATCCGGAAGCGGAAAAGACGGGACGGCGGGGCCCCTGACGCGGCGCCGCGTTCAGTTCCGAAAACACCTCCAGCACGGACGGCGTATAGGTCGCCTCGGCGCGGAAGGTTTCGAAGGTCATGTTGTCGTACGCCAGGTTGCGGACAAAAAATTCCGCGGCGAGTTCGGGCGCGTCGTCGGTGCCGAGCACGCGCACATCAACAACTGCATCACCGGAGAATTGTCCGCGCTCAAAATCCCCTCCTGCCGACAGGAGCAGCGAGTCCACATCCGAGAGCCGCAGGCCGTCGACATGCAAGGCCAGATTGTTCGCGCCTGTAAAACTGCGGGTGCCCGCGAGCGAGATCCGCGTGCCGAGCCGATCCATCTCGAACGACTGCACGCCGATGGAGCCCGAATCGATCAGCAGCCGGATCGGCGCCGCGTTGCGCCACTCGCGTTGCATCCACACGAGCTGCAGCGACGGCACGGTGATGTCGTACGCATTGTCACCCTTGCGCGCCGAACCTTCGAGGAGCACACTCAACGTCGTATCCATACGACCGCGCATCTGGAAGCGCGGGATGCCCTCGGACATCTGCACGCGCAGGCCGACGGAGCTGGCGAGAAAGCCGCCGATCGAAATCTCCTGCGCGGCGGCGCGCAGGTCCATCTTCACAGTGCGCAGGGGTTCCGCACGGCGCAGGTCGTTGAGTCCGAAATCGACGCGTATGCCCGCGGCCATTGCATCGAGACTCGTATCCACATAGTACAGATCTGAGATTTTCAGTGAGCCGTCGAGATCGAAGCGGTTCGCTCCGCCGCGCACAGTGCCCTCATAGCTGCCGTGCACCATCAGCAATTCGGCTCCCAGATGTCGCGCTATGGGATCCGTCTCCTTTAGGCGGAGAGTGAGTTTTGCATCCATGTACGACGCGGTATCGGGCACCACGACGGGGAGCCGCGCACGGCCGGCGGCACGGCGCGCGCGGGTTGTCGGCGGGGCGGGGAGCGCCGCGGCAATCGCGGTGCTGTCGACACCGAGGCGGTACTCGCGCAATCCCGAGACGATCGAATCCGAACGGACGGACACGTCGCTGATAAAGCGTGGCAGATCGAATCGGCCGCGCGCGTCAAAATCGGCGTAGCGTGTTCCAACATGAAGCAACCGGTGCGCGGGATCGCGCTGATCCAGCTCGACACGCATTGTATCGGCGTCATATGCGGTGCCGGCGAAGGTCGACGCCGCCATGGAGAGTTTCGCGCGGGCGGACGCGCTCGAGGGATCGAGGCCGTTGCCGTCGGCATTGAGATGGAACGTCAGATTGCTCGCGAGTTTGTCGTCGTCGAGAGCCATGGCCAAATCGAGCGCGCGCGCGTCGAGGTCGAGATGAAAGGCCATGACGCTGTCGCCCGTGAAACGGAGCGCCGCGCCGACGGCGAGCGTGCTGCGGCCGAGAGCCGTGCGCGCGTCGAAACGCAGGGTGTCGGGCCTCACGGTCAGTGTCGCGGCAAGTGAATCGGTACGATACCGCTGGTAGCGCGACGTGTCGGCGGTCACCACCGCATCGGCGAACATGCGTCCTGGTGTGAAGCCACGACCTCGCAACGCGGCCCGCAACGTGAGCGACGACGACAGCAGGGGCATCTGCAGCAGCCGCGCGAGGTCGAGGCCGCGGGTCGTGATATCGTAGGCGTATTCGATTTCGGGTTTGTTGATGTCCATGTCGGCCGTGCCCGACACGGCGCCCGCGTCCGATTCGAGATCCAGCTCCGCATGAAATGCGAGCGGCGTGCCGTTATAGCGCAAGGTGCGGAAGGTGGCCGTGCCGATCCCGGAATAGTCCGGCAGTCCAAAACCCGGCACGAGTGTGTTGATATCTCGTCCCTGTACCACGGAGCCGTCGAGCATTACATCGAGCCGCAGGTCCGCGCCGCGATCGATATCGCGCAGCTCGCCGCGCATGGTCAGGGCTGTTTCGCGCGCGCGTATCTCGAGCACGGGGATGGTGAGATGCCGCAGCGATCCCGAGGCGGAGAGCCGCAGCGCGGGCGCGTCACCGAGGAAGGACAAGGAGGGAAGGAAGTACTGGATGTCGCGCGTATCCACCGCAGGTGCAGTCAGGTCGACGCCGAATTCGCGCTGCGCGAGGTTGGTGAACGCGGTGTCGGACAGCGGATCCGCCCCCGTGAAATGCGCGGTGAGCAGAAAGTTCGAACGGTCGGTGCGCACTGCGAGTCCGCTGACGGCCGCGCCGGTCCTGCCCACCTCGATGTCGCCCGAGAGGGATTGCAGCGATACACCGTTGGTGAAATTCCGGAAGCTGATGTTGTCGATGGACAGTCGTTTCAACGCCGGTGCGATATCGGCCTCCATGTCGATATCCATGTTGCCGATGAACATGTGCCGCGTGTCGAAGACGGATTCGGTCGCGGCGAACGATGTGGTCGAATCCCACACAACCACCTGCGCGGAAACGATCGAGAGATTGCGCAGGATAATGCGCCAGTCGAATGCACCGCCCTCGGAAGGCGTGCTGCTCGTGTCGCGGACGAGCCCTTCGATATTCCATTTTCCGGAAAAGCCCCTGGTGACGGAGATTCGCGGCGCGTACAGCGTCACCTCGCTGATCTCGATGCGTTTCCACGGGATGGTGAAAATGTTGTAGCGGACGGTGAGACTCGGGACAAACACGATGGGTCCCGTCGCGCCGTTCAGACGCACATCCGAGATTTTCCAACCGGAAAAAATGTTGCCCTCGATCTCGCCGATCTCGAGCGTGGCATACAGTGACGAGTCCACGCTCTCGACGATAAAATCGCGCGCGAGCGAGCGGAACATCTGTGTCTCGGTGAAACCGACGAGGCCGGCGAAGAGAAGGACCAGCACGATGCCGCTCATCGCGAAGAAGCGCACGATCCTGACAGGCACGGATCGCCGTTTCTTCGCCTTCGGCGCACGGGTCGTTTTATGGACAGAATCGGTCAATGATGGTCTGCACGATGTTCGTCGAAGACCGTCCCGGCGTGAGTTCAATGGTGAGCACGCGGCCGCCCGCGGCCTCGACCTCGTCGCGGCCGACGATGGCGTCGAGCGTATAGTCCGCGCCCTTGACGAGCACGTCCGGCAGCAGGGCCTGAATAAGCGCCCGCGGCGTGTCCTCGTCGAAGAATGTGACGTAGTCGACGCACGCGAGCTGCGAGAGCACGTAGGCGCGGTCGTCCTCGGGCACGATGGGTTTTTTCTCGCCCTTCAACCGTCGCACGGAGGCGTCGGTGTTGAGTCCGACGCAGAGAGCGTCGCCACACCCGCGGGCCTTGGCGAGGTACTCGCAATGTCCGCGATGAATGATATCGAAGACGCCGTTCGTAAAAACGAGCGCGCGGTTCTCGCGACGAAGGCCGTCGCGTATGGCGCGCATGGTGTCGAGATCGACGAGACGTCCCATCAGTCGGTGATCCCGAGTTTGCCGGTCGCGGCATCGAGCAGCGACTCGAGATTGACGGGCACGATGCCGACTTCTTCGCAGACGAGTCCGCCCGCGAGATTGGCGAGATGCGCGGCCTCGGACACGGTGGCGCCGCAGGCCATGGTCGTGGCGAGTGTGGCGATGACGGTGTCGCCGGCTCCCGACACGTCGGCCACTTTGCGGGCGCGCGTCGGCACGCGGGTCACTGAGCCGTCGCTCTGCAGCAGCAGCATGCCGAGTTCTCCCAGCGTGAGCAGCACATGTTCGCAGCCGAGCCGTTCGCGCAGCGTGCGCGCGGCCTGGAGGAAGGCGTCCTCGTCGCGGAGCCGCAGACCGAGAGCGTCCTCGGTTTCCTTCCTGTTCGGTTTGAACACGGCGACACCGCGGTAGCTGAAGAAGTTGTGGTATTTCGGATCCACAAACACGGGTATGCCGCGGCCCGCCGCGATGCGCACAACACCCTCGATGACGTCGGCGCCGATGACGCCCTTGTTGTAATCCTGCAGGATGATGCCCTCGAGCGAGCCGAGATGCTCCTCGAGTTTGTCGAGCATGCGCAGTGTCGCCGAATCGCTGACGGGAGTGCGCTCCTCCTGGTCGATGCGCACGACGTGCTGATGCCCCGCGATGACACGTGTCTTCACCGTGGTGGGACGCGCCGTGTCGGTGACGAGGAAGTCGGTGATGATGGTCTCCTCGCGGAGGATGCGCTGCAGCTCGCGGCCGTTGTTGTCGTCGCCGATGGCGCCTATCAGCACGGGTATCGCGCCGAGACTCTTGATGTTGAGCGCGACATTCGCGGCGCCGCCGAGATTGCTGTTCTCGCGCAACACATCGACCACCGGCACGGGCGCCTCGGGTGAAATACGCGAGACCTGCCCCCAGATGTAGCGGTCGAGCATGACGTCGCCCACGATGGCGATGAATTTGCGCCGCATCGGCGCGAAGATGTCTTCTAATCGTTCAGCGGAAAAAATCATGGAGTGTCCTGAAATCGCAGGGCTGTTATTTGAGCGTGCCGTGGAAAAACGCGATGGTCTCGATCCAGGCGCGGTTCATGGTTTTTTTGTCGTACGCGGGATGCGCGCTGTTGAAGAAAAAGGGCCGCGTGTTGCGCAGCACCGTGATGCGGAGTTTACTGTCGCGCTCGGGAGCCGATTCGCGGATACGGTCAACCTCCGCCATTCCCGCGTCACCTTCACACACGGTCAGCACGACCGGCATGCGCAGCGCGGGGATGACGCGCGTGGTCATCGAATCGGGCGTGGGGTAAAAAAACGCGCAACTGCGGAACAGCGGCAGCGACGCCGCGGCAAGAGCGCCCAGGCCCGCGCCGGCATCGAAGGCGCACAGCGCCGCCTTGCCGTTGCACCCGGGATCGCCGAGCATATCGGCAACAACGGAGGAGATTCTTCGGATGTCACGTCTGTCGGGTGCACACGCAGGCAGTCCCGCGACCGGGCGGGTCGGAGCGCTGCGCAGCGGAATGGCGCAGGCGCGGAAGCCCTGTGAGGCGAACACCTGCACGATGCGGCCTACGGCGGGCTGCATGCCGAAGCGGTCGGGCAGCACCACGACGAGCGGTCGCGGTGATTGTGTGTCGGGCAGCGCGGTGACGACAAGAATCGTGTCGCCGTCCACGACATGCCGGACCTCCCGCAGTGGTGGCACAGCGGCGCGCGTCTGCGCAGCGAGCGGCTGCGCAAGGAGGGCCCAGAGCGCCGCCGCGAACGGCACGACGCGTGCGGCAGATATTGAAACAATTCCGCGCATATCGTGATAAAATACAAAAAAACCGCATCCACCGCTCAATTCGACACGGTGATCCTGACCCGCGGGACGGACGAACCGAATCGGCTCTCCTAAAAACACAACACACCGGAGGTGGCCGGTGTGCTGCGGATTCAGTCGTGTATGCGTCCGTCAGGGATGATCGGCATGGAAGGCACGGAGTCGGGCCTCGAGTTCGGGGAGCTGCGTGTCGGCGACCAGCGAGACACAGGCGCGTATGCCCTCCCTGCGTTCGCTGCCCGTGTTCGAGAGCGAGATGGCGCTGATGCCGTAATGCAGGAATTCGAAGATCAGATCCTCACCGCTCAGGTCGCCGTACGCGACGGTGAAATAGAATCCGTCGGCGATCGGTTGATCGACATCGGTATCGTACACGATGCGGAAGCCGTTGTCGAGAAACATTTTTTTCATGACGCGCGCGCGTTCGCCGTAAATCTTCACATCGTCGATAAAACGGTATGCGCCGGTGTTCACCGCGTGCAGCATTGCGGCGAGTCCGTACTGGCTCGAATGTGTGACACCCGCCGACACTGCGTAGGCCGCGCCGTACACGAGCGAATGACCGAAACTCGCGCGTGTGTAATAGCGCAGAAGGCCGTCGGCCTCCTCGCGGAAAAGCGCATCCGACACGGCGATCATGCCCACGCGCTGACCCGCGTAGCTGAACGCCTTGGAACTCGAGATGAGCAGCACGTACCGGTCGGTGTATTTTGCGACCGAGGGCTGGAAAGGCGGCTGGCCGGGTATGGAGTAGTCCTTGCGGAAGTCCATGGTGAAGTAGGCGAGATCCTCCATCACGACCACCTTGTACCTGGTGGCGAGTTCGCCGATGATGCGCAATTCCTCGTCGGTGAAACAGATCCACGTGGGATTGTTCGGATTCGAATAGAGGATCGAGGAGATGTTCCCGGCCGAGAGGATGTTCTCGAGTGCCTCACGCAGTTTGGCCCCGCGATGTTCGTACACGTCGAGACTCATCTGCTTCAGACCGAGCACCTTCAATTGCGATTTGTGCACGGGGAAACCCGGATCGAGAAAGAGCGTGGTGTCTTTCGCGGGATCCATGCGCGCCGCCACGAGGAAGGTGACAAAACTTCCCGACGTGGATCCGGTGCACGGAATACATCCGGCGGGATCAACATCGATGTCGATGAACTGCTTCACGAAGCGGGATATCTCGAGCTTCAATTCGGGGATACCCTCGATGCTCGGATAAAACGACGCGCATCCTTCATCGAGCGCCTTTTTTTCGGCATCGATGCCGATGCGCGACGCGGGAAGTCCGGGAATGCCCATTTCCATGCGTACGAAGTGTACACCCGAATCGCGTTCTATGCCGTTGATCAGCGTACGGATCTCGCGTATGGAGGCGCGCCCGACGTTGGTGAGGCCGTTTTCGGAAAGCTGGCGCTGCACGAGCGCGCGGTCGATGGGAATGGCATTCATGGAGGTTCTCGCGGTGTGGACGTGCGTGGGGGGATGGTGGCGCGGTGAAATCCTGTCCCGCGAAAGTATCACACAGCGCGGACCGACGCAATCGCGGGCACACCGGGCTTGTCGCCGGACTTGACATGAGAGTAACCGCTGCGTATTTTTACTCACAGCATTGAGTAAAAATACTCAACGCTGTGAGTAAAAATCGACCCTCTTGCCGGGCGTCAGTACCGCGTCGGTGGCGCGGCGACGAACGGCCCCACCAATGAGAGGACCCTGACACATGAGTGCGGAGTACACCCGGCCTTACGCGGAGACGCTAAAGGCGCGTCTTCTGGAGCCACGCAGATTCCTGCTCGTGCTGGCTGGCGCCCGGCAGGTAGGAAAGACCACGCTGGTGCGACAGATTTCGGAGCGCCTTTCCATGCCCGTTCATATCGCAAGCGCCGACGAACCGCAGCTGAAAAACAGGGTATGGATCGCCCAGCAATGGGAAATCGCACGGCACATGATGGGAAAGCGAGGCGGTGTCTTCGTATTGGATGAGGTGCAGAAAATCGACGGCTGGTCGGAGACGGTGAAACGACTGTGGGATGAGGATACGCACGCACGGCGAGCCCTGCGGGTCGTGCTGCTCGGATCGGCGCCGCTGCTCTTGCGAAAGGGAATGACGGAGAGTCTCGCTGGAAGGTTCGAGATCCTGCACCTCCCCCACTGGTCGGCAAGAGAAATGCGCGACGCATTCGGGTGGGATGTGGACACATACATTTGTTACGGTGGTTATCCCGGAGCTGCGTCTCTCATCGACGATCCGGACAGATGGGGCGATTACATTCGCAACGCGCTGGTCGAAACCACGATTTCGCGGGACGTATTCCAACTCGCACGCATCGACAAACCGGCGTTGCTACGCCGCGTGTTCGAGCTCGGATGTATGTACTCGGGCCAGATACTGTCGTTTACAAAAATGCTCGGGCAATTGCAGGATGCGGGCAACACCACAACTCTCGCGCACTATCTCGAGCTGCTCTCGGCATCGGGAATGGTGTGCGGTCTGCAGAAGTGGGCGGGTGAAACCGTGCGCCGACGCGCGTCGAGTCCGAAACTTCAAGTCTACAACACCGCACTCTCCACGGCGCTCGCGGGGTATCGGCTGCAGGATGTACGGAAGGAACCCGCGTTGTGGGGCCGTATGGTCGAATCGTCCGTGGGTGCACATCTGCTGAATGCAGCCGCATCGGGAGTGATCGAATTGTACTACTGGCGTGACGGAATACATGAGGTGGACTTCATCGTCCATGCACGCCGACGGCTCATCGGCATAGAAGTAAAAAGTGGCCGCCCGCGCGAGGTCCTTCCGGGTCTCGCACGTTTCCGTCAACAATTCCGGACGGACGCAGTGTTGCTTGTTGGAGCGGATGGTATTCCGGTGAACGATTTTCTCATGCGGCCGGTCACAGATTGGATCGCGAAAAGCTGAGGACGCGGCCAGTCGTCAACGCCCGAGTAAGCGCCGCGCCTCGGCGGCCTCGCGCGTGTTTACACAGCGCGAAACACAGAGCGCAAGAACGGAGTCGGCACTCACAGGACGAGACAGTTGCGTGTCGTATACGCGAGCCAGACTGAGGTACAGAGCGGGGATCGAGACCGGATCGGCCCGCAGTGCCTGCGCGTATATCCCGGCGGCGAACCGCGGTTCGTTGTTCATTTCGAACACCTGCCCGGCGAGGTCGAGCAAGACCGGATCCGCGGTGCGCGCATCCATGCTCGATCGCACAACTGCGGCACGTTCAGCCGGCGGTGAATTCGCGTCCGTGAACACGCGGTAGAATCCTTCCTCCTTCCAGGCGGGAATGATGCTCCGCAATCGCGCCGCCCACTTCGCCGCGCGCTCCGCTTCGCCCTCTCCGACAGCCAACAGCAACATCCGTGTCGCGATTTCCCTGTACTCCCTTTCGCCGAACTCACCCGCGTGCCGCGAGAAGGGTGACGACCGTTCACCCGCCAATCGCGAAAACATCCATTCGAATGCCGCACACTTTTCCGCACCCGAGGGCATGGCATCGAGGAGGGGGAAGACGTGACGGTACGCGATGCTTCGCTCCCATCCATTCTCAATCATTTTTTTCACCGCGCCAAGGGTCCGCGCTCCATCCCGCTCACGCGTGTAATATTTCCGGAGATTTTCGAGACCGTTGAACGTCGCATGCGGAGTCACGAGCCTGCTGTTATTTTCCACGATGCGCTCGAAGCGCGCTGCGGACGCCTGCGCATCGGCATTCAGCATAATCCACGGAAGGGTCATCGACAGTGCGAGCGCCGCGAAGACGACGGAGAACATCGTGAGCTGTTTTGAGTCGCGCGCAAATGCCTGCTCCAAACTTCCGGCCCATACAAATATTACTCCCGTTACGGGAATGACAGCCATATCCCAATCGCGCGCCCACCCGAAGACGGCATTCGCGCAGAGAATAAAAAGATACGTGCCGGTCACCAGCACACGCTGATAATACGTCGACTGTGTTGTGGCCGCATCCGTCTTTCGAGCGATGAGAAAGCGACCGAGTCCCAGAAGCACTGCCGGACCGAGTAGAAAGAACAACACGTTTGTCACGTCGAGCAAGTGACTCCAATCTGCGATCGCATATGATGGATGGACCCCTCCCGTGGCAACAGCCGCCGGGAGCGAGGACGACAGTGCGAGCACATATGGCTGGAGCTGCGGCGTTCGTGGCGTCAGCAGGACGAGAATCACCGCGGCGGCGAGGAGAAGAGACTCTACCGCGACGGCCGCGTGTTTGCGCCGACGACTGTCCGAGAGAAACCGGGACCGTTCCAAAAGGACCATGATGTACGCCGGAATAAATACCACCAGCGACGCTCCCGTCATGATACCCAGCGCGAGGATCACCGCGGGGACAAGCGCATGCACTCGTCCCAGAAACAGCGCCCGGAGGGAAAGCAAATACGTGACGGTCAGGGCGTAGGGTATCGCGTACAGTTCGACATAGCCAAAGAATACGAGCGTCGCCGGTGTCGCGAGCGCGGCCGTGGTATACAGGAGCATTGTTCGACGCGGCTCGGCTCGAAGAAAATACCACAACGCGCCGATGGTCAGAATCAGAGCCGACGCGGACACGACCCGATACGGAAGGGAAAGCTGTTCCGGATCGAGCATATGTGAAACAAGCATGACAACATGCCCGCTCAACCAGGCGCTCGGTTTGACAAGGCTGCTCTGTCCGGCCTCACTGATTGATGATCGGAACACTTCCGTGATATACAACGCCCCATCACCGAGGAATGGGTACGCCACGGGCAGTGACAAGGAGCTTCCGAGCGCGAGCGCGGCGATGACGAGAAAAAAATATGCGCCGTCGCTCCGCCGCCCGCGTGATGATGCGTCGAGCAGTCCTGTCACGAAGTGATTGACACGTGGGATGAGCAGTACGAGCGGGAACAAGACGAGGACGACAGCGATGCCGCGGGACGGCAGAAATGCCACATAATCGAAACCCCAGAGAGGCCATGTTGGCGGAGTAAACAACGCAGCGACGCGCACGAGCGTCGCAACCGCGAGGAGTATGCCCACAACACGCGGCAGGCGAAGCAACGGCTTCGCGTCGGAGGTTCTCGCTTTTCCATCACGTGGAACAGGGGCTTTTAGACTCACGATTCCCTGCCCTCCGACTTGCGGGCTTCGAGGTCTGCGCGGACCTGTTTGTACTCCTCCCATTTGAACGAACGCAGGAAGGAAAGTCCGGCGGTCATGCCCTTCCGGAACAGCGTCCACTTTTCTTCCTCGCCCATAAAAAAATTGAGCCAGTTGTGACCGCGGGTGTCGATGTATCCGAGGAGGTGTTTGTAGTCCGGATTGCGCGCGATGAAATCGAAATCGGCGTAGTGGCGCATGGCGTTAAACAGGTTCGCGCCGTAGGAGAGCGGCGAGATGCTCTCATGCACACGGCGACCGCGGGCGCCGAGTTTCACACCGAACGTCGGCGCGACTGGCACACCGGGCGCATGGAAGAGGGAGATCGGGAAGTTGGACATGAGTCCGCCGTCGGCGAACACGGTTGTATCGGGAATCTCACCTTCATACGAGGCGATATGCGACCAGCGGGCGGCTACGTCGGGAATCTTCGAGACACCGTGCACGCGGAACGGGAGAAAGAAAAAAGGGATCGACATCGAGGCACGCACAAACAACGCCGGGGAGACACGCTGCGGATCGGCCCAGTACAATGGCGCCATGGCAGGGAACACGGCCTTGGTCTCGGTGCTCAGATCCGCCGCCACAATGCCCAGTTCGCTCCGGATGCCCGCGAGTGATTCACCGGTGCCGCGCAGCGAGAGGTTCGCCGGATTCCGCTGCAGCCGCGTTTCAAGATCCGCGAGTGTCGGGGTCCCGTATCCGCGCAGCAACCTGTCGAGCCAGTCACAAAAGGCGTCGCCCGGATTCAACCCGATATCCCCCGTGATGTTGTCGATGACTTGCAGACCCTTCCACACGGCCTCGAGGCGGCCCACGTCCGCCCGCGCGAGGAGCAGACTCACATCGCGCGCATCGTCGTCGCCGTCAACAAACGAGGCGAGGTTCATGCCGAACACCGCATCGACAAGCCCAGGCGTTTTCTCCTCGCCGCGATCGGCGCAGGCGGCAAGCAGCAGCGACAGGATGGATCCCGCCGATGCGCCTCCGACCGACAGGAAGCGGATCCCGGCGGATTCGAGCGCGTGCACATAGCCCAGTAGCGCGATGCCCAGCATGCCGCCGCCTTCCATCACAAGATCCACGTATTGAAGCGTGCGGCCGTCGCGATATTCAACCACATCGGACACTGCAGTCCCGGTGGTCACTGCGGCGCATTCCGCACGAAGTGATTGGAGAGTGGGATCGGAATACAAACGCGAAAGGTCCGGCATGGTCTATTCCCGTTCTGTGGTAGCTCTGCCGCGTCCGTCCGGCGATCGAGACCGATATCAGGCGCTGCGACCACGACAATGTGTGTGAACGCCGGCGAATTCACAAGGCACGGACATGTGCGTACACATGCAAACCATGCGTGTTTTATGTACCTTGCTCACTCTCTTCTTCAGAATTCTACCAAGGATTTCCGTGACCGCACTCGAGCATCTTGAGTCGCGTCCACACGTCCACCTTGTCACTGCGGTCGTGTGGCGTGTATTGCTCCTGGCCTGCATGATCTGTGTCGCGAGACCATGCCGGGCGCAGGCATTGGATCAGGACATGGCACAGCCGTTCGTCGAAAATCCCGCAGGGTACGTGTCGCCGTTTACGGTGGACACGGGATGGACTCTGCGGAAAATTGTCGCCGGGGGCTTTGTGAGCGGTTTATTCGCGGGTTCGATGATCGACTCGTACTACGCCTGGTGGCAGAAGCGCGAGAGCTCCTTCCTCTTCCATGAAGACGGCTGGTTCGGCGAGAAAAACACCGGCGTCGACAAGCTCGGGCATCTCTTCACGTCACACTTTTATTTTCACACCATGTACGATGCGCTGCGCTGGGGCGGCTTCGATCACAACGCATCCCTCTGGGGATCGGCGGCGGTCACGTTCGGTTTCGCCGTCCTGGTGGAAGTGGGCGACGGCACGACAACGCTCGGTTTCGATTATCAGGATCTTGTCTACAATACCGCCGGGCTTGTGTACGGGATGCTGCAGCGCCAATACCCCGTGTTGAATACCTTCCGGGTGAAGTGGAGTTATGTGCCCGCAGAAGGATACGTGTTTCCGCCCCGATTTACCGAGCATTACGACGCGCACACCTACTGGTTGGCTGTGCGGGTCAACGACTTTCTTCCGGAATCGCTCGATCGGTGGTGGCCCGATGCGCTGCAGCTTGCGGTCGGCTGGAGCGTCCGCGACCACTACACGGCGTGGAACCACGCGCCGGGCACGGGTGAATTTGTTGTGGGCCTCGATCTCGATCTCGGGGCATGGCCCGTGTCGCAGCGCGAGCTGCATCTCGCACAACGCATCGTGAACCATTTCCACGTCCCTATGCCAGCGGTGACCTTCTCTCGCGGACACACCCCGTCGTGGCATGTGCTGCAGCTTCGTTGAGCAGGTCAAAAGTGTATTTTCACGTCTTTTTCCATTGATATTGACCCCGTCCGCGCATAGTTTTACATAACCTGAATCGCGGCACACCTGGAGGGATTCCAATGAATCGACGGAGCGTTGTCTGTGTGATGTTGCTGCTGCTGGGATGCGCAGCAAGTGCGGACGCGGGACGGCTGTACGCGCGCAAGCCGATGACGGCGTCGCCGCTGTATAATCTTCGACTCGATTCCGTACGGTCAACCGTGACCATCCGCAATCTGCTCGCCACGACACATGTGGACGAGACCTTCTACAATCCCGAGCCCATCGACCTCGAGGGCTTCTACGTGTTCCAACTGCCTGAAGGCGCAATCGTCGACGGGCTCTGGATG
This sequence comes from Ignavibacteriota bacterium, assembly GCA_016218045.1. Classification (NCBI taxonomy): domain Bacteria; kingdom Pseudomonadati; phylum Ignavibacteriota; species Ignavibacteriota bacterium. Next base: position 22,236 of record JACRFB010000037.1, on the reverse strand, counting down.
TGGGTGGACGGAAAACGCTACACATTCGGCGTGCGCAGAAAGGAGACGGCGCAGCAGCAGTATGACAGTCTTGTGCAGCACGGTTACGGCGATCCTGCACTGCTGCAATCACTTGGCTCCAATCGTTTCCAGTTGCGCATCTATCCCATCAAGGCCAACTCGACGCGTCGCATCGAGATACAATACTTTCAACTGCTTCCGCTCAACGCACAGGGCCGCGCGCTCTTCACGTACCCCATGGCAATAGCAGATTATCAGACGACGCCCGTGCGGTTCACCGCCCTCCGCATCTCACTGGCATCGGACTTCGCACTCGAAACCATCAAGACAAATCACGACTCCCTCCTCACCGCGGTGTCCGTCACCTATGCCGACACCTCACACGCGACCGTGGATTTCGGCGTGGAGTCGCTGCAGTACACGCGAGACTTCACTCTCACCTTCGCACAGCGCGATTGGCAGAACACCTTTCCAGTCCTGAATTACAGTATGCCCGACACGGTCGCCGACGGATTTTTTATCCTGTGGACGCCGCCGACCGAAGCGTTTGCCGACATGGGAGCAAAGGCGGATTTTGTCTTTGCCCTGGACGCATCAGGCAGCATGACGGGACTGCGCATCAATGTCGTCCGCGAGACTGTGGAGCAGCTTCTGGGCATGCTTCTGCCATCGGATCGTTTCCGCATCGTCCTGTTCTCGGGTGCAACAACATCGTATCCGGCCGACACAGCGATGCTCTTCGCCACGACGGCAAACGTGACAAGCGCGATCACATTCCTTCGTTCCGCATATACCCCGCGGGGCATCACCGACTACGGCACCGGAATCAGGGCGGCTCTCGAAAGCGCGTTCCGATCCGCCGCCGAACGACGGCTGCTGTTCGTCACCGACGGCCTTCCCAACCGAGGTCCCAAGACCGCGGCGGGACTCGACAGCGTGCTGGCTCCCGGCGGCGGTTCCCTGGCGCGTTTTTACCCGCTCACCATGTACACGGAGAATGTGAACATCTTGAGCGAGGCCGCAAGGCGCAACGCGGGGCGTCTAGTCTCGATCGAACAGGCCGATACAATTGCGACGGTGCTGCGCGACCTCACCTTTGATTTTTCGAGTCCTTCCTTTAGCGACGTACTCCTCACGCTTCCCACAGAGGCATATCACACATACCCGCGGACGTTCAACGCCTCGTCGACAGTCAACGAATTACACACGACAGGCCGCACAGTCGGAAGCGCGGTGCGTGATGTCCGCTTCCGATACAAGGAACCTCTGCACAGTGTGAACCAGGACATCACACGTCCCGTGCCCTTCACACCGGACTCACTCGAGCCCGTCCAGATAGCGCGGTACTGGGCGGCGCAGCGCATCAACGATCTGTTGAACGATTTGCGCTTCGTGACCGATTCCACCGAAATAAAGGAGTCGATCATCCGATTAAGCGAACGGTTCAACATACTCACGCCGTTCACCGCCTTCATCGTCGTCAAGATCGAAACGCCTCAGGATGTGGACAAGGGCGAAACCGTGCCGCCCGAGCGCATTGCGCTGCGGCAGAACTACCCGAATCCGTTTAATCCGACAACACTCATCGAGTACTTCATTCCGGACGCGCAACGCGGTCAGCACATGACGCTGCGCGTGTACGATGCCCGGGGGCGGCTGGTCCGAACACTTGTCGACGGAGCAGCCACTCCGGGCTTGCAGCGCGTGCTGTGGGACGGCCGCGACGAGCACGGCGCGGCGCTCCCGTCGGGCGTGTATTACTGCGTCCTGCGCAGTGGCGGACAGATGCGCACGATCACGATGACACTGGCGAGGTGAACGATGAATCGCACAGCAAGCTCCACACTTTCACGCGGCACATCCCTGCCCTTATCTCCCGCTCTTCGGGCCCTCGCGCTCGCGCTGCCGCTTGCCATGGCCGCCATCTTGCCATGCGTCGCGCAGACCTCCACCTGGGAACCGATGAACCGCGGATTACAACATCTGCTCGTGTACACCATCGAGGTGGATCCGGTCGATTCGCTCGTGATGTTTTGCGGCACGGAATACGGCAACGTGTATAAAAGCACCGACGGCGGGTACAACTGGGTCGTAAAACGAACAGGCATTCCGTCGGCCTACGACAACGAACTCACGTCGGCCATGTGGCTCGACAAGGTGGACAGAAATCTCCTGTATGTGGGGTTCGGCGGTCGCAAGCAGAAGCAGAACCTTTTTAAAAGCACAAACCGCGGAGAGAGCTGGTCGCAGATCGTCACGCCCGCGTCCTGGCCGGACGGCGGCATTCTGCATATCTACCGCGTAACGGGTCCGCCGTCCATCCTGTACTGCGGACTCGGTTGGTACAGCGGCGTGTGGTATTCCACAAACGAAGGGGCAACGTGGACGCAGGTGCTGAACGGCAACGGCGTACAGGCGATCGGCGGCCATCCGAACTCACCTCGCAATCTTCTGGCCGGTTTTTCAGGACGGAAATCTACAGGGTGCCTCGCTTTGACGCGGGATGGTGCCGCAACGTGGACAGCAGTGGACACAGATTTTCATCCTGACGGTGGAACAGGCGTGCGCGCCATCGCTTTCGATCCGTCGGACCCGCTCACTGCCCTCGCCGGAGTCACAGGGTACAACTCCGGACTATACCGCACTACGAATCTCGGGATAAACTGGTCGCGTCTCATCGGCGAAGATCAGATCTCCGAGATCGCCGTGCATCCGCGGAATCCCAAGCTGATCTACTTCTCACATGTGTACAAGGGTGTGTATCGCAGCACCGACGGTGGCACGACGTGGAAACTCATTTCCGACGGGCTTCCTGTACAGCCGAACACGCCGGCCTTCATGCGTGTGCGCATCGCACCGGGCTACCCGGTGCGTGTGTTCTGTGTGACACTGAAACACGGCATCTACCGACTCGTGGACGAGGAACTGCCGGAGGACATGTTCCGCTAGCTGTTGTCCCTCACGGGCGTATCGGGTGAGACGACGGGCAGCGTGAAACAAAACGCGCTGCCCTCGCCATCGCGTCCGCTCGACTCGACACACACGGACCCGCCCAGTTTTTCGGCGATACGGCGGACGATGGACAGCCCGAGTCCGTGCCCTTCCACTCGCACGGTTTCGAGGCGTGAGAAGGGCTGGAAGATTAGATCCTGCTCGGCAGGATCGATTCCCACACCTGAATCGCGCACCGTAAACAATCCCTCCTCGCGTTCGGAGGCATCCTTTCGCAGCGTCGCCTCTATACTGATACGCGGATTTTTCCCGCCGAATTTGCAGGCGTTGGCGAGGTAGTTCCGCCAGATCACCTCTACCCAGGGTCCATGCCCGAGCACACGAGGCCAGCTCGACGGCAGAGTAACATCCGCTCCGACAGCGGCGATGGTGGGTGCGAGATCGTGAAGAACGCGGAGCACGAGCTGTTCCATGTCGAGAGGTACACGCGGCGCCGCCACTCCGTCCACTTTCGCGAGCAGGAGGAGGTCGTCGAGCGTCTGCATCATCCGAGACGTGGCGGTGTTGATCCCCTTTGTCGCCTGCCGGTATTCCGGCGGTGCAGCATCGGCTGTGTGTTCGGCAAGAAAATCCGCATAGCCGATCACCACGTTCAACATGCTGCGGAGATCGTGCACGATGGCGCGGCTCATGATCTCCAGACCTTCGTTCCGCGCATGCACTTCGGCGAGACTGGCCTGCAACTCGGCATTGATTGCCGAGACAAGCCGGTTCGCAAGAGCGAGTTCCGCTTCGGCGCGTCTTCTATCGGTGATGTCGGAGAACGATGCGATGATTTTCCGGGCATTCGCCATCATTGCAACCGACATGAGGCCGTGGCGGATCTCCCCGTTCTTGTGGTAGAAGGAAAATTCGTAGGAGTCGGGAGCGTCGGCAGGATTGGCGAGGCGCCGGCGGTTGTACTCCTGCAGACGGCCGAGATCCTCGGGTGGGATCTGTGTGGTCCAGCTCAGGCCAATCGCCTCCACTTTGCTGTAGCCACTCATGGCGCAGTACGCGTCATTGACCAGCGCGATGGTGGTGTCGGGATTGATGATCGCGAGCGCCGCGGAATTGCTCTCGAAGATCAGCCGGAACACCTCCTCCCCCTCCGCCATCAGTGCTTCAGTCGCCTGACGGATGACCAGCGCTTCGTTCGCTTCGTTCGTTGATGCCACGTGCCACTCCTGAATTTCAGGGTGATTCCGGTTCTCAGATCCGCGACGATCCGCAGAAAAAATAGCTCAGCCCCGCACACATTCCAACCTTGGTGCGAGGCAATTTCCGAACCATCGCGAAATGAGAAAGGCCGCCCGGAATCCAGACGGCCTTTCTGTGATTGGACGGAGTGATTATTTCAGGAGATTCATCGTGCGATTGATCACCACGCCGTTCGCTTCGAACGTGTACATGTACGTGCCGCTGACGAGGTTCGAGGCGTCGAACGACACGGAGTGCGCGCCCGCGGCACGTTCGCCGTCGACGAGCACCGCGACAGTGCGACCGAACATATCGAACACCGTCAACTTCACTGCTACGTCCTGCGGGATGCTGTAGCTGATTCGCGTCGAGGGATTAAACGGATTCGGGAAATTCTGCTCGAGCGCATACCCGGCGGGGATAATTTCCATGCGGTCGCCCGGCTTCGGTGACGCGGAGCACGGCGAGTTGACGGTGTATCCGCTCACTGCGCCATCATCGACGGACGTGCCCAACTCACTGTGCGGGACATAAGCCCTGAAGGTGTATGACGACGTGTTGCCGTCGGGATCACTGACCGAGAAGTGCACTGTGTACACGCGGCCGTTGCCGCCGCCCTTGCGCTCGCGGCGAAGCTGTACTGAATTGCAATCGCCCGCGATCACGATGTCGTCGGAGGTGTTGCCGTCGCCTCCGCCCGTCGAATTTTCCGGCTCGTCGCTGCTCACCGATGTGATGCGCACATCAGCCGTGCTCATCGTCGCACAGTTGTCGGTGACCGCAGCGACCATTTCGGCCGCACTCACGGTCTGGTACTCGTGATTTGGCGGCCACATGTACTGGTCCGGCTTCACTGTTGCCACAGGCGCCTGTGTGTCGTTCACCGTCACGGTAAAGCTGCACGTCCTGGTGTCGCAGCCGTTCGTCGCGGACACGGTCACAGTGGTGACGCCCTTGGCAAAGGTCTGGCCGCTTCCTGTGCCCGCACCGCCTCCGCTTGTTGCGCCGCCGAAAACGTACGAGTACGTGACGGGAATCGTGCTGGCCGCAAAGGCATCGTAGCTCACAACCGCGCTGCAATTATCGAGGTCGTTCGACGTGACGATGTCCAGCGGACACGTTGTGAAGGTAAGCGAGGGACATGTCACATTGAGTGTGATGTCGACACTGCTTGTCAGCGGCGTCGCGGCATTGTCCGTGGCCGACAGCGTGATAACGTTCGAACCGAGATTGCACAGCGAGGCAGTGATGTCGATCGTCGCATCGGCGATTGCTCCGCTCGTGGTCGTTGCCGAGACGCCGCACAGAAGGCCGTAATTCACGGACACCGAGTTGGTTTGTGTGACTTCGGGCGGGATGGCCTGGATGTTCAACTGCGCCGTCTGTCCCACTTCGAGGGAAACAGTATTCCCCGCGGGAAGACCCGAAAAGACCGGAGCGATGTTGCCGGCTGTCGAGACATTAAAACCGTAACAGCGGTCATCGAGGAAGCTGATGCCGTCGCTGGCTCCGCCGGGTCCGTCGTACACCGAACTGTTGACATTGAATCGACCGATTTGCAGAAAGTCGATGCCGTTGCCTTTGTTGATGCCGGCGGTGGCGGGAGTTCCGGCAAAACCGCTTCCGCTGCCGGAGGCCTGTCCGGTGGTCCACTGCATGTCGCCGTAGTTGAATTTCACGTTGTTGCCTATGCCGATCACCGGATCGGTATATGTGCCGATTATGACCTGAAAGGTATTCTGCAGGGCGCAGACGTTGCTATAGTAGCCGACGTTTTCCCAGGTGACGAGCAGGCGACTCGCTTCGATTTTATACCACGCCTGTCCGCACGCGACGTTACGGGTGTCGACATCCGCCCAGAAGGGCGCAACCATGGGTGTGGCTATCGGGAATCCTGACGGAGTGAATGCCGAGACAGGTCCTGTAAAGGTCAGGTTGCCATTGGTGTTGATCCAGACACTCGTGTAGCTGCTGCCATAGAGATCGAAGGTGAAAGGCAGGCCGATCGGCCCGAGAGAACCGTCGTCATTACGCGGCACCGCGATCCACGAGCCGTCACGCGGAATGATACAATTCGACTGAATCGTGTTCTGCGTGTTTTTGCCTGCGCGGCTCGGAGCGGCCGACGGAAGCGCTGAGGAGGTATTACCCATCACGTCGGGCATCGTGACGAGCGACGATTTTTTCTGATCGTAGTCCCGCAACGCCCGCTCATGGTCGGCCACACTCTTCTCGAGATCGCCGGTATTGCGGAATTCAGGATAGACGAGGTCTTTTACGACCACGTCGCGTTGACGTTCGCGGTTCTGGCTCATGGCGCCTGTTGCAACGAGGGCGAAAAGGCAGAATGCCGCGACGGAGAGTGTATGTTTTCTCATAAAAAATCCCTTGTAAAAGTGTTGAACACGCGGGCGCACCTCGCCTCGCGTTCAGTAAGGGCTGCTCGCGCCAATGCCCATCCCCGTGCGAGTTGAACCAGTTCAGCGAAACGGCCGGGGTTGTGGAGACACAACGCCGCGGGGACACACGCTGATCGCGGTCCATCGATGCAGAGAGGGATCGTTGTCGCGTGACTGCATGGCCATCCAAAACGCGGGATGGTCAGAGGTACAGGGAAATGAGAGTTGAGATGTCCTAATATAGATCCCTGATATCCGATTATCAAGTCCTGCAAGGACGAATATCGAATTTCCTTCCGGTGGCCCTTTCCCCTATGCCCGCGATGTCAGAGCGGGAGCACAAACAGCGGTCGCGGGTCACACACCCTGCGGCGCTGTGGCGCGGGAGGCGGCCCCTGGCGCTCCGCCGCGAGCGGGAGCGTGCTGTCAGTAGGCCGACGGTTTGCGCTTGCTCAATTCGTCCATCGCGTTTTTCTGAAAACGTCCGAACTCCCTGTCGCGCTTGCGGCGCTCCACATACGACACCTCGTAATACGCCGACTCGCGAAGCAGCTTCATATAACTTTCATACCGTTCCCGGCTCAATGCATCACGTTCCACGGCCTCCAGCAGCGCGCAGCCCGCCTCGACTGTGTGTGTGCAGTTGTCGAAACGGCAGTGTTCCATAAGTTCCGCGATATCGGAGAATGTTGTCTCAATACCTTCCTCCACGCCCAGCAGTCCCAGTTCGCGCATGCCGGGCGTATCGATGACGAGCGCTCCGTCGGCGAGCACGGTTAATTGCCGCTGCGAGGTCGTGTGACGCCCGCGCCCGTCCTTTTCCCGGATCGGTCCCGTCGCGTACACTTCATCACCAAGCAAGCGGTTCAGCAGCGTGGTTTTCCCCACTCCGGAGGAGCCGAGCAGACAATAGGTTTTCCCCGCCTCAAGCAGGGGCTGCAGGGTGGCGATGCCCTCCTCGGCGACACTGCTCACCATCACGACCCGCGCCTCGACACGCGCCTCACGAATGGCCGCAACATGCGCGGCCTGCTGCTCGGGGCTCAGCAGATCACTTTTGCTCAGAAGAATCACCGGCTCCATGCCGCCTTCGGCGGTCATAACGAGGTAGCGTTCCAGCCGGCGGAGATTGAAGTTTGTGTCGCAGGACTGCACGAGCAGGGCCACATCGATGTTCGCCGCGATCATCTGATACTCGATGTTGTCCCCCGCGGCCTTGCGGCGCAGTCGTGTGCGTCGCGGCAGCACCGCGTGCACTATCGCGAGCGCGCCCTCGTTGTGATACTGCACCAGCACCCAGTCGCCCACACAGGGGAGATCCACGGGCGACTCCGCCGCGAAAAGCAGCTTGCCCGTGGGCTCGGCCGACACTTCCCCGTGCTCGTTTAAAACCAGATAGCGGTCGCGATCCACGCGGCTCACACGCGCGGGCGTGCAGTCGGGATACTGCCGCGTGTCGATGTTTTGCACGAAGAAGGAATCGAAGCCCAGATTCGTCAGGTTCATGAGTTTTCCATGCGGTCGATACGACGCGGCGTCGGTCCGCTCACCGCGGCGCAGCGGATGGCGCGTTGTGTAGATACGTGCGACTGTTGTGCGGCATCATCATGTGGTATGGTAGCAGCATGTGGTGCGGCATCATCAAAAATATGCTTTGCATGGATGTGTGTTTCATGCCCGGCGAAGAATTTTTTTCCGATCAGTCACCAACGCACATTGTGAAAATTTCCCAAACGATGGACCTCCACCATGACCGGCAGCAAGAATCACTACCACACCCGCGCTCGTATGCTCTTTCTGATCGGCTGCGCGGGTGTTCTGTTTTTTGCCCTTGGTCAGATCACGGCAACATCACTCGGCATACACATCGTGGCGCAGGGACTCGCGTTGGTGCTTGGCCTCGTGTGCCTGCTGGCGGCATGGAGCAGCATTGGACGCGCGCGCGATCTGGCGGAGTTTTTCGATCCCGCTCTTCTGCTTGTACACTGGTCGTACACCGATAAGGAATGGGAGTTGTACCTGCAGGCGCGCGGTTTCACTTCCAAGGCGCATCGGAAACGATTCCCGCGCTGTGACGCGCGCATCACGGCCGGCGGAATCTATTTCTCAGGATTATTACGCATGTGGCGCGCATCCAGCGGCGGCCTCGGCAACATCTTCATCACCGAAGGTCCCATTGCGCTGCTCACATTTTCGTACACGCTCCCTCGCGGCGGCCGCACGCCCGGCGTGGCATCGTACGAAGCGGTGGTGCCCATCCCTGTGTCGCGACGCCACGAGGCCGATGCCCTCGTCGCGACCTTCAGCGCAAGGGGACGTCTGGGCTGAACCTGCCGCGCTGAATCGGAACCGCGCTCACCCTCATGACGATATTCCACGGCACCAATTCGGCCTTCCATCACCACGTCATTTCGGAATTGGACACATCGCGGAGACTCGCGGCAGTGCGATCGGTGCCGCAGTATCCAGAGTCGCTGCGGGAGGGGTGACGCGTACGCAGGTGGAACAGCGACAGGAGATGTTTCGAGGTAAAAAAAAGTCCGCCACGCGGGCGGACTACTCAATGCGGGGTGCAGCTCAGCGTCAGTTCAACGGTTCGCCATCGCAGGTGATGGACACATTCTCGCGCACGATGGTCAATTCGTCGGTGCAGGCATTGTACGTGAGGCGGACCGTGGCATGGACCTTGAAATTCGGTGCCTTACCCTGGCCGACGAGCTGCCATGCCACTGTATACGTTTCGGAGTATATACATCCATCGCAGGACGTAGACGCATGTGACATGTATGCATAGGGGAACTGGTACTTCGCGCCCGACTCGCTGACACCCTTCGTTCCCATGTCGTTCACGTGGAATTTGTAACGGTCACAACCGTCCTTGTCGGGATGGTAGGCGGTGATCACCTGGTAGCGATCAGTTATGTGAATCATCTCGTTATTGCAGGGATTCATCATCATCCAATGGTCCTCGTACACCATGCGGTCTTTTGTGGGTTTCTGCGCGAAGGCGGAACCGGGGACGAGGACGAGAAACAAGGCGGCGAGGCCGAGCACGGTGAGCGCCGTGGAAGAGAAACGATGTATGGTTTTCATGGACTTACTCTACTGTGAGAATGGAGCGTTGAAAGGGGGTATCGGTGTTTCCGATACGGGGATGACGCGTCCGATTCCCGGAACTGCGATCGGTGCGTGAAGCGGCAGAAGATCCGCTCACGCCGCAAGGACGACCGGAGATCCGGGTTTCTGATTTCGTAAGAATTGGGAGAAATAACGTCCTAAATATACACGACTCGTTTCACCCGTGTCAAGATATTCCCAATATTAATTTTTGCCCCTGACATGGAGAGTATTTGTTCCTGGCGAGCACAGCACCCTTTCAACTCAGGGAAGGTTTCGCCGCCGATTACCTCGCATCGTTCTCTCGCGGTACAGGACCACAGGGCTCAGAACTCGACGGACTGCACGACCGGATGCACAACCACCTCGTCGACACGCACGTGTTGTGGCGCGGCCAGCGCATAGTGTACGGCGCGAGCCACGTCGCTCGCCTGAAGCAAGGTGGCATGTTCGGCACTGCCCGGAACTCCCCCGTTGAAATATGTGTCGGTCATGCCGGGTCGTATCTCCGTGACGCGCAATCCATACCCGGCCCCTTCGCGTGCAGCCGACTGTGTCAGCGCCCGCTGCGCGTGTTTGCTGGCTGTATAGATGGCGCCTCCCGCGAACGTGCGCGCGCTCACATCGCTGGTGATGTTGACGAGCGAACTCGTCAGACCCTGCGCATGGCGCGTCTTGAACGCGGGGATGAAGTGCTTTGTCACAAGCAACATACCCAACACGTTCGTATCGAAAATCCTGTGGTACTCTTCGACAGTGGCCTCCTCGATAGACCCGAACACTCCGACGCCCGCATTGTTTACGAGCGAGTCGACACCCGCGGCGATAGCCACATCCGCAAAGGCACGGACGCTGTCTTCGTCAGTCACGTCGAGCCGGAGCATGGTGATTCCCCGCGGGAAGTCGTCCGAAGGAGTCCGCGCGCCTGCGACGACCGTCGCGCCCGACGTGTGCAGCAATTCGGCGATCGCGCGCCCGATGCCGCGGCTGGCGCCCGTGACGGCGACAACGCGGCCTGCAAGAGTGTGGGCGTTTCCTGGCATGTGATGATCGGTGTACACTGTCACATGATATCATAATGCCCATTCACGCGCAAAGCCGGCTCCTGGATTCAACACCCCACACGAGATGACGCGGCGGCTTCACGATGCGGTATTACACGGCGACGGTGATTGCCACATTCCCGGCCTTGCGTCCCGTGTCGACGTAGCGATGCGCTTCCACAATCTGTTCGAGGGAGTAACATCTGTCGAGCACGGGTGTGAAGACACCCGCCTGCGCCAGCTCCGCAAGGAAGCGCAGATCTTCGGCTCTCTCACGCGCCGATCCGGCAATGACTTTTTTTCTTCCCAGAAGTGACACAACCGGTATCGACAGCATTGCTGGCAAATCGGCAACGAGCAAGAGCAGACGGCCGTTTTCAGCGAGGGACGAAGCGCTGCGCGAGAACGGCGCGTTGCCTACCGCATCAACAATCACATCGTATTTTTTTCCGTTCGAGCTGAAATCTGTCCGCGAGTAGTCGATCACCTCCGCGGCGCCGAGTGTGTGAAGCAGCTCCGCATTGGCCGCGCTGCACACGGCGGTGACCTCCGCGCCGAAGTGCCGGGCGAGTTGCACGGCAGCGGTGCCCACGGCTCCGGACGCTCCATTCACGAGCACCGATTCTCCACTGTGCAGCCCTGCCCTGCGAAAAAAATCCAGCGCCGTTGTGCCGCCGAAGGACAACGCCGCGGCTTCCACAAACGACAGCGCCGGCGGCTTGAGAGCGAGCGGTGCGTCCTGTGGAAGACAGACGTATTCCGCATACCCGCCCATGCGGCTTCCGCTCAATCCGAACACCTCATCTCCGGCCTTGAATAGATCAACCGCGCTGCCCGGCGCCTCAACAACGCCGGCGAATTCAACTCCGAGTACTCTGTTCCGCGGTCCTGTCACACCCAAGGCCAGGCGGGAAAGCAGACCGAATCCCAGCGGCACCCTCAAGCTCCTCAATCTGCAATCGCCCGAGGTCACTGTTGTAGCATGAACCCGGATCAGAACGTCGTTGTCACCGGGCACGGGCTTCACGCGCTCCACCATGTGCAGCACTTCCGGCGGCCCGTATTTTTTGTACTCTATCGCTCTCATGTGCGGCACTTTCTCTGCAGGAACACAACCCGTGACCAGTCCCTGCAATACGGGACCGTGCGTCTTTGGTTGCAGCCGTGCCGCACACTCTCTGACTATCTGCCGAATGATCGCGTTTGAAGCCCGGGGTATGTGGACGTGTTTCAGCCGGGTCCGAGTCCCTTCAGCCGTCCTGCAATCGGTATGGGCAGCTTTCCGTAGAAACCCGCATGCCACCAGCTTGTCCCATCGAACATGAAGGTGCGTTCCGCGTGCGCAAACACGACGGCCCCGAAGAATCCCTCCACCGAGATGCCGGTGTTCGAGCCACCATCCTGTTCGCGTACGAAGGTTGGCCCTGCCTGCAGGCCAAGTCCCCTGTACATGGCCTCCACTCCGACATGTGTCACACGGCGGCCGTTTACCGAGTAACGGTTGAACACGAGTCCGAATCCATATCCACCGGACTTTCCCGCATCGTACGAGTTCAGCATGGCACTGAGTGAAATTTCCACGCCGTAGAAGGGTCCGCCTCCCTCGCCAAGCACCCATCCCACCTTGAGTCCGGGATTGATCGCGACTACCCATTCCTGTGAACGGCCCTCCGCGGCGGCAAGAGAGAGCAGCGCCAAAATCAACAACACTCCGCGCACGCAGCGCTTCATTGATCCATCCATACATTTCTCCATGCATGCCGCGTTGCCGTGAATTTGCGGCATATGCCGCTCATCGAACGGAATAACGCGGGCTGTTCCTTGTTCCATTGTATCGACGATGTACTCACGTTAGATGCGCCGTCATCGCAGCACAAGCGGGCGCGTCATCGTGCGGCTCTCCGTGCTCAGCCGTACGAAATACATGCCGGCAGGGAGACCCACGAGCGGCAGGGTAAAGGCATGCGGTCCTGCTGGGACACGCCGCCCGCGGACTGCGACGGACACTTCCCTGCCGAGCATGTCGTGAACGGTCACCGACACGGTCTCCTCGGTCTCGAGTGTCACATACATCGTCGCTGTGTTCCGTGCGGGATTCGGCGCGCAGTACGGCGTGATCCGATCCACTTGTTGCGTGGCATCGACTGCCACGGTTCCCGGCGGTAATCGCAGGAGCCAGCCCGGCGCGTTGCCCGCACTCGTTCCCCTCGGCTGATAGGCCAGCCACATCGCGCCGGTGGAATCACATGCCGATATGTTCCCGAAGAGAATGCTGGAACAGGAGTCGATGATGGGTTGCGAGTGCTGCGTACCCGATCCCAGCCCACTGATGAGAGAAGCCGACAAATTCTCTGAGTAAAACAGGCATGTGTTTTCGGATTTCGGCTGCAACAGGCACATGTTTGACAGAGTATTCGGGCTGGATGCAAGGACACGCGAAGTCGCCACGGTCATTGCCGCGTCGACCTCGACAAGCAGAACGGTGTCTCTCGAGGGCGGTAGTGGCGGTGTCCGGAATGCAAAGGCGCATATGATGCGGCCATCCGCGTCCACGGCAGAGGCCAGTGTACGGAGAGACTGGGAGTACCGGCGCCCTGGTACGGAGTCGATGAGCACGCTGCCGCCGTCGGAACTGTATGCGCGCAGTACCTCTACGGAGAGAGTGGGAACGCTCCGCTGCAGGACGAGACGCGCGCTGCCGTCGGTCACAGCCCCGCATGCTACTATTGTCGGGAACACATCCTTCGTGGGCTTGTATTGATTGAGCGCCTCGGTGGGAATTTCCGCAAGCGCACGCGGCTGATCCCAGCGTGTACCCGAACCCGACACATGGAGGAGACGACCGTGCGGACGCGGCAGACTGTCGTACTCCATCGTGAAGACATGCAATCTTCCCGCACCGTCGAGCGACGCAGCGGCGCAGAGACCGGGAATGATACGGCGCGGTGCGACGATCTGCGCGCCCGCGCGCCACGCGGAGTATATCACCTCGCCGAGGTAATCGAAGTACTCGGGGCCGCGACCGACGGGGACTGGTGTTTGATGAGTCCACAGCAGATGCACGGTGCCATCCGCTCCGCGGAACACCTTCGGCTCGGACGCTCCGGGATAGTGCATCAAGAGTGAGAAGCGCCCGTGTTCGATCCTCCCGACTGAGAGCGCAGGCTCCTGCAGGGAGACGCTCGCGCAATTGTGACGTTGCGGCTGCGAACTCCACGCCACGAAGATGCTGTCGTCAGCGTCACGCACCGCCGCGGTGTACATGTCGGCTGTCGTGTGGCCATAATCGAACCACGTGGTGCGGGCTGTATCCGGAAGCGGATACACTCGTTTTATGCCCCCTGCATCTGCTTCCAGCACGAACGGGAAACGGATGCCACGGTATACGAAATCGTCTGGTGGAGGTGGAGTGGCGAAGGTCGTATCGGCGGCCCCGTGCACCAAAACACCCCTGTCGTCACCGTCGAGGTTCAGGTAGACCACGCGGTGAGATGGAAATGGCAGTGGCCAGCGTTGAACACTCTGGGCAGCAGCTCCATTCATGGCGCAGATGAACAACGGTATTGAAAGCAACACCACACGGTGTATCATACCATCCTCCTGATACGGTGAAAATATCTACTCGAACTGGTGTCTCATCGCACAACCATCACCCGTATGGCACGGGCACTTTCACGTGTGTGAAACACAAGATTGTATACTCCCTGCGGCAGCGCGTGTGTATCCCACGCGGCGGTGTTGGCTCCGGCCGCTGCCGATGGCGCATCGATCGATTGTACAAAGCGCCCGAGCTGATCAAAGACGCGAAGACTCACTGTGCCCGGCTTCTCGAGAGCGTAGTGGATCACCGCCTGTCCGGACACCGGCTGCGGGACACATGCGAGCGACAGCACTGCAGGTCCGGGCGGGATATCCGCGGCGAGCGGTGTGTCCGCCGACACGAGACGCGGACCGCCGACCAGGTCGCCGTGATTGCGGTACACGGACAGATCGCGGATGTCGTCCTCTCCATCGTTGAAGACACCAAGGTCCTCTATCACATCGCAGGGCCAGTAGCCGACGAGGCCGCTGTCGGTGGTTGTATAGTATGCAGCCGGCAGCGGTACTTCCATGAGCGCGCGGATGTGTTCCTGTGTACGGACCACGTTCCACAGGCGCAGTTCGTCCACCGCTCCGTTGAACATGCTGCGCGTCCAGGGGAGGTCGTAGATCGCTGCGCCGACGAGGATCGGGGAGTCGGACCCGAACAGTCCGGCGGGGCCGGAGATGCGCGCCTGAAGTTCACCATCGACGAACACCTCCATGATGTTCGTCGCCACACTGTACGTGGCGGCGACATGACTCCACATGCGGCGCGGCACCTGCGTCGCCGATGTCGCGCGGTACGCCCCGTCCTTCCCGTCCGCACTGACGACGAGCGCGGGGCAGCCGCCGGTATCGATGGCGAGCGACCACGCGCCCTGTGTCGGATAACTCGTCTTCCACTTGTTGTAAAACGGTGTTCCGCGACCGCCATCCTTCCGCGCGAAGGTCGCCGCACTCACGCGTGCCTCGATGGTGATCTCCGCCGCGCAGTGCAGCGAAAGCGCGTCGGGAATGATCAGGTAATCATCGACTCCATCGAAACGCAGGGCCATGCCCGTCCGGCCCTGAGCGAACAATGCGGATGTGATGCACAACAACACCGCGCAACAAAAAAGGGAACATGTTTTCATGAGACCTCCAAACGGACGTGTTGTTCCTGCATCGAAAAAAATGCGTCGCGCCTGATCGTCAGCATCTCACCGCGAACACAGGTCATCGGACTATCTCACCGCAACCAGCGTTGTTGTCACCGTGCGGCCTCCTATACACAGCGTGGAGAGGTAGAAGCCGGGAGCGATCGACACTGGCTTGAACGGAACATGATGCTCGCCGGGCATGAGGTCCTGATCCAGCAGCGTGGCGACATGCCGGCCGAGTGCATCGTGCAATGAAAGAATGACATGCCGCGGAGCGGTGCCATCAAGTGTGAAGCGGATGTTTGTGCCCACTGTCGCGGCGAAGGGATTCGGATGAATGAGCTGTTGCATCGATGGCTCAGCCGTTGCGGACTCCATCGATGTCGGCCCGACATATGTCCCGAGCTTCGTTCCGCAGATGTTCGCATAGTTGAGTGCATACCGTCCACCCCATGGGCTGTCGAAGTTCGTAAGGGAAACCAGACCGATCCCTTCCGCCCATAACTGCGTATACCCGGCCCCTTCCCCCATAGTCGGCCACAGCGATATATTCAGGAAATGACGTTCCCTTCCCTCGTACCACCGCGTTGCGGTATCCACAACGATGCCAGGGCGGGCATCAGGGCCGAGCGCACCTGTCGGTGTCCCGATTGTCGCATTGCCCGGCAGGAGCAATGGCACAGCACCCGACGCAAGCGGGAGCTGGTACAGCCCGCTGTCGCCCTGGTGGATAGTTCCGAACAGCGATCCTGAAAAATACTGTCTGCCATCGATGATGGTGTCGGCACGCAGCGTGACCTTCTGGTGATAATCGTACGTCTGACCAAGCCAGTTCCTTCCGTAGGCGTGCCACTGGTAGACATTCCCATCGCACAGTTCCATGTACCGCCGCGTGGTGTGTTCCCAGTTGTACATGCGTCCGTCGATGACGCAGCTACGGAGTGATATGGTATCGGCGTAGCCGATATACACAGTCCGGACGAGCCCGAAACTGTCGGCCACAGTGGTCTCGGTGTGGGCGGATTCCTCGGAGCTGGGCGGCGAGACAAACGAGTACGCATGAACGGAGCGGTCGAAGAGCGTCGTATCGAAGCGTCGTGTCACCACATGCCGGAGCGTGTCGTCCCGTCCCCGCTGCGACATGAGGTGAAAGGTGTCCACCGCGGGCGCTGAAGCCGGGAACAGTTCACGATTACCGTCCGCGGAGATTTTCATGACATTGCCCTTCGCGTTCACGGTGAGTTTCACGATCCTGGCTTCCCGCGGTTGATACCAGTACTTGAATCTTGTCCACTCTTGTATACGAACCGTATCGCGGACATCATTGCGTCCGGGATTTCCCGGCTCGTTCATGACAAGCAACAGTTCGGGTCCCGCTCTGGATGTTCTCCAGTATGTGAACACATTCCCATAACGCAACGGGAACGGCGAGCGCGCCTGCGCAAACGCGGCAGCATCCAAGCAACACACAGCGAGCAAGAGAGCAACTGCCAGTTTCATGCCTCACCTCCGTGTATGCAACGTACGAAGGAAAGGGGTGTCGGCAAAGGGAGCACAATCATGGCAGGACAACGAAGGGATAGACACGCTCAACGGGCGCACCGCGCGAAGGAACGAGGCGTGCAACGAGCCGCCATTCCACGATGTTGTACGAAACTGCGTACGTGTGCTTGATATCACTCGGTATGGAAATCGATGCCCGCATTTCCTGCGAACTCCCCGCGCTCAAAATCTCGGGAAGCTTCTTCATCCGTTCCAACTCGAAAAGTGTATGATGACAGAGGTTGCTGAGACTGCCTGTTCTTACAGTCACCGACTCGCGCGCCTCGACACGCAGCACGAGTTCTTCGACGTGTTGCGTTCTGCCTGCCGTATAACGAACGGTCGCATGCAGCGCATCGCCGCGTTGCACGAAGGGATTTTCGATCGCGGCCTCCAGGCGGCCGCGCTTCATCGCGCTTATGGCACCTGCGGTGAATCCCACGGCCACGAGTACACCGACAGAAATCAAGGCGATCGGTCCGATGAGCCTGCTGAGTTCCGCGTACCTCCAATCACCCGTCATATATCCCACAAAGATGAGAAATCCTCCGACGAGGCATCCCGCAATGATGAGCCGCGAGGTATTCGCGGCGGGAGAGAGCGGCTGCTCATCCATGACACTCTCGGGATCATACGCCGGTCCGAGGACCGTATCGCCAGCACCAGGCGGAGCATGAACTCTGATGGGGATAGTGATCTCGGGATCGCTGCCGGGCGATGTATCCGCGACGGCGTGAAGTTCCCAGCGTACGGAGAACAGCTCGCCTTCATATCCTGCCGGTGATGGAGGAAGCTGCAATTCAAAGGGCCACTGCCGTTCTTCGTTCGCGGCGAGCCTGCATTCCTCGTCGAGGTGCAGTTGCTCCGTCCCTCCATTCTGCGCAATGCCCTGTCCGCTTGTCTCCCACCGCGCGTCGAGCGAAATATTGAGCACCAGCACGGGCTCGAGCGCGCGGATCGCAACGATTCCGCGGACAGTGTCCCCGCACAGATACTCGGCATTTTCCGCCTCGAGAAGGACGTCCATCGTACAGCCACTCACGGGACCCTCCTTGTTGTTGTTCCAGATTGCAATATCCGATTATTGCCGGTCGAATTCCAATGCCGGGACCGCCCGCATCACACGGACCCTGACTATACTGCACAGAGCGAACAAAATATTCGCTGAACACGCGGGAAACACACGGAACAACGGCTCCCCTTCCACCGCACCTGTCATACGGAAAGTGGGAAAATTTAGACCGGGTTGAGCGCAATGCGGGACTTCGTCGGGCAGGTCCGACTGCGTTCGCCTGCGCGGGACTTCGTCGGACAGGCCCATTTGTGGGTTGCAGACGGCTCGCGTTGAAAGACAGGGGCCCGCCCAACGAAGCACGCCTTCAAGCGACGAAGTCGGTTGAAGGCGTGCTTCGTTGGGCGGAGGGGGAGTCCGCCGTCGGCGGAGAACCCTCGGTAGGGCGTAACACCCTACGACGGTTTAGTCCACCAAAGGCGGATTGGTTTCAGCCACTCACCCATCTCTCCTTGAGCGTACCGGACCGGCTTGTCCTGCATTCGACCATATCAGGTAATGGCAATTTGAGGATCGGGCAGGGCACGGACAAGTTTTGTTTATCGGGTCGTGTGGAGGTTGACGGAGCGTAGTCCATTACCTGTCCGTTACCTCGAATCACCGGTTGACACCGTCCGAACCAAGTGTACGTGCTTACATCCGAGTTTCTTCGTACTTCTGACGTAATTGGTTAAAAGTGAAGTCCATTGCCCGCTAATATCAGGGCGGGTCGATGTTGGTCACTGGTCTTTCGTCCGTCTAAGGAACAAAATGATCGACTTTCCCAGTACCAGCGCCGCGACGAGCGCGGGAAGGCCCGTCGCCGCCGGCCAGACAAGCAGCGCCGAGAGCAAGGACGCTGGCACATGTGAGGTCTCCAGTAATGCTATGCCGACGGCATAGGCGGCGAGCAGGAAGCTTCCAAATGCTACAGCCCCGGACGTGATACAGGCGGATGCCAGCAACCTCTCCGTAGATCGGTGGAGTTCGACACGGAAATGGTAATAAAAGACCGCAATGGCAAGCAGGAAGAATCCAACTCTGATGGATGCCTGGACCAGCGCGGTCTCTAGATCATTGGAGATAATTGCCGAGCTGATCCCCAATACCGAATACACAAATCCGAAACTCGCCACACGTTGCCACCACTTTTCAAGCATGCGTGCTTTCATGTCGTCTGTGTTAAAGCGGTACCGCTAGATGAGATGATTGTCAGGACACGTCAGGTCACTCATCGCCTGATCATGGAATGAGAAATTTCCTCGCCGACGAGCCGGAGGATGCCGCTCTTCAACGTGAAGATGAACAATCGTACCTACTAGCTGGGCTCGATCATCACGCGCATGATGGTGGATAAAGTTGGGCATAGACAAGTTTATTGTCGGGCCATCCGGAAGATTTCGGTCACCACATTTCATCGCTATCAATAGTAGTCCTGTCACAGACAAGCCTCTCGGAGACCCAGCGATGCCCTCTGGCACCGTCCGGTCAATCCGTCCGATGGAATCCATCGCTCCGCCCGTGATCATCATTCCAGATGGTCTTGTCCTCTATTTACCAGCATCCGTCCGGTTGTTAGATTGAGTTCAGATGACTCACGGCAACGACATATGGCAACGACCTGAACTAGCGTTGATCGGACTGCGGAACGCAGTGGTAATGGCAGGTCGGGTTGCCACCAAGTTGCCATTTAGCGGAAACTAAAGGATGAATCGGTTACTGGCAAAGGAGGGTCACAAACGACGATTGCCCCTGGAGCCATATCGACAAATGGCAACAAGGGCAATCAGTGCGGAGGGGGAGTCCGCCCTCGGCGGAGAACCCTCGGTAGAGCTTAACACCCTACGACGGTTTAGTCCGCCAAAGGCGGATTGGTTTCAGCCACAAGAAAAAGGTCAAACAATGTTTGACCTTTGGAGCGTAGGGGGAGTCCGCCGTCGGCGGAGAACCCTCGGTACAGCTTGCGCAGTACGACGGTCTTGCCATCTCCATCTTACAGTTGCATCACACTCTCAACGGGCGACAAGAATCGAACGGGAGAGGCGTGACGTTCCCGCTGTGAGCACGAGCGTGTAGTGCCCGGTGCGCAGGTGTCGAAGATCAAGGGAATGGTGGTAGATATTCTTAAGATCCTGTTGTTCTGAAACGACAATGCGACCAAGGACGTCGTACAGCCCGATATGCATCGAGGCAGCCCCGACGGGCGCATGAACGTTGAACCGGAGCAACGACGAAGCAGGCTGCGGCCAGGGTCCGTCGAGACGCAGGACAGAAGGAGCCGGCATAGGATCTGTCGATGTCAACTGATCCAGTTCGAAGCTGCGCACATATGTGTCGATCACACGACGACGCGTATCCTGCCATGTGACATACACCCGGGAACCGGCGACGGCGACCGACGGAAACACCTTCTGACCTGTGGTATCGAGGTTGACACGCTTGACCGCACCCAGCACCCGCCAGTCCTTGTCGTAGACACAGGCGAGGATGTCATGCTCCCCGTCAGGATCGGGAGAGGACCAGACGAGCAGCCGCCTGCCGTCGTCAAGTCGGCGGACGACGTAATCCGCCTGTGCATTGTAGTGTGCAGGCTGAGCGGGCGGAAGTTCGTTTCCCGCGTACATGACGTCATGCGCACGGACGGCTCCCGTGAGGGTGGAGCGTTGCAGCGAGCTGTCGACCATGTTGAATCGATCTACAAAGAGCTGGGACGACTTCGTGTCCCGCCGGACGATATCAACCGTTGCACCCTCCGGTGCCAGCGCCTGATCCGACAGGTCGAGTGAGTCGCTGCGCACGGAATCGATCAGAAACTGTGGCTGCTGTGTGACAGACGGAAGATCGAGAATGCAGAGGAAACGATGGTAGTAGTTGATGCCTTGCCTGAACGATTCGGCGCGAGTTCGCCAGTACAAGGTGAGTGCATTGTTCGCCGGGCGGGACACGTGCGCGAGCGTAGGGAGCGTATCGCCCGTCACCCAGCCCAGGTCTGACCAATTGGGAAACGTGTAGGTGTGCACGTCACGTATCCTGTGGAGGACCGGATCCCACTGCCGCACTTTGTGCTGAGTCCCATTGAAGCTTAGGCCTGTGGAAGAGGAAGCGAGCCGCACATGCGAGGTAAGGAACACTTTGGAATCATGCAGAAAGCCGTCGAGCACCGAGATTCGTTCGCTGCGGAATTCTCCAGGCTCCGCCCGAGATAACAGACCAGCCGAAGTGAGCACAATGATCGTCGAATCCAGAATGGACGACCCTGCGCCGCGAACGAGACGATAATCGGATTCGTTCCCCAGCCACCCGCCGTCGTACACGGTGGTGCGCGAGATCATCCCGAACCACATGGTGTCCTGGAGTCCGAAGAGTGCTTGGATTTCGGGACCAGGAAGTGCGCGTTGCCGCCTGTCCAGATTCGCATCGACCCATGCGCGCCCGCCATCCCACAGCACAAGCGCCTCGCCGCGGCCATTCACGGAAATCCACGGACGGGTGAACCGCATGGCGGGAGTATCCGACAGCAGTACCTCGGCTGATCCAGGCAGCATCTGCTGGGCATGGCAAGTGCAGATCAGCACGACGAGCATCATCATGCTGAAACGTGGCGTTGTATTACACATGGCGTCCTCTGTCAGTTGTGACCCAGGCACATGGAGGCGAGAATTATTCCCCAACGTAGAGTTTCTCCTCCGATGCTGCAAACAGCAACGCCAGACCTTGCGATCTGGCGTTGAGTGCGGTGGAGGAATCCGCCTTTGGCGGAGAACCCTCGGTAGAGCTTAACACCCTACGACGGTTTAGTCCGCCAGAGGCAGATTGGTTTCAGCCACAATAAAAAAGGTCAAACGATGTTTGACCTTTGGAGCGGAGGGGGAGTCCGCCGTCGGCGGAGAACCCTCGGTAGAGCTTAACACCCTACGACGGTTTAGTCCGCCAAAGGCAGATTGGTTTCAGCCACAATAAAAAAGGTCAAACGAGGTTTGACCTTGGAGCGGAGGGGGAGGGATTCGAACCCTCGGTAGAGCTTAACACCCTACGACGGTTTAGCAAACCGTTGGTTTCAGCCACTCACCCACCCCTCCGGGTGTCGAATCGCGAATGGCGAAGACGCAATGTAGCAAACGCGGCGGGTTGGTGCAAATGGGCTAGAGCGACGGCTGCCAGACGTACACGCC
>JACRFB010000036.1 GCA_016218045.1 Ignavibacteriota bacterium | reverse complement strand
TGCGTCCGCCGTGATCGAGACGACGACCGGAGCCCGATCCGCCAGCGTCACGAACACCTTCCTCGTGGGCGCACCTCCTTCGGGCTGCGAGTCATCAGAAGGATTGCAACGTGGATGCACTCATGTGTGCGCCGCATCCTCGATCGGAATGCGCGCGAGCGCGAGAGCGAGCGCGAGAGCGAGCGCGATTCGACCGAGGCTGGCGCTCATCGCCGCAACCACACACCTTGCCGCCCGACGCGCGACCATCGCCCGCCGTCGAACTCAGCCCGCGCACACCCATGACAGATGACAGATGGGTTGGCGCAAGATGGCCACCCCCACGGCCTCCCAGCTCGAGAGACGACGCTGGTTGCAAGGCGAGGCCGACAGGCAGGCGCTGCGCTGCGGACGCCGCCAGCGGCCGCCAGCCCAGCCACGTCTCTCCCAGCGCCGCACGAGCAAACGGCCCAGACGGCACCCGCAGCACCACGACACATGTGCGACTCAGAGCGGCCGACGGCATCCCTGCAGTGGGGCAGCGATGCATCGAACAGGAAACGACAAAGAAGGTTGCGAGCCGCCAACACGCCAACACAGCGGCCTCGCTGGAAACATTCAGCACGATCCGGTTCCTCGCACGCACGCCGGCCCAAGCGCGCCGCTCGCTACGCTCCCAACATGCAGCTACCACACATCACTCGCGTCCACGCCGCAACCGACCGCGCGCGCTCGTGCTCGCGGCGGGGCGGGCCGGCGAAGCGAGAGGGCGCCGAGCGAGCACGCGTCGCCTCAACCTCCGCCATCACGCCGGCGCCACGCGCGCACACACACTCGGACACTCACGCGCACGAGCCAGATGGAACGAGGACGAAAGCATGATTGAACCCAAGCGAAGGGGTTAGGAAGTCCGCGAAGGTGCGAGCGTGTCACGAATCGCGGCGAGGAGCGAGGCGCGAGACAGAAGTTCGAACTTCTGCCTGCGGCGACTCACCTCTGCGCGCCGCGACTTGACGCAACTCGCAGACACCGATGGTGACCTGAGCTGTGCGACTCGCAGGGCGAGCTGCGGAGCCTGCTCTCTGCCTCAATCACCGCCATGCGGTGAGAGCTGCCTGCTTGGATGGGTCGGCGGCGTGGATGTGTCGAGCTGGCCGCGATGGGTTTGCTCGCTCGCTCACCCCGCTCCCGAGACCGCGTCGCCAACGCACGCGGCTCGCAATCGAGCGTGCGGGACATGTACGATGAGCTGCCAGGTGGGGGATTCTGTACGCAGATACTCCGATCGGGCGTCAGGCAGACGCGAAGCGGATTCGGTCGCCGTCGTCCATGCAACAGCTCCACGCTCGCGCTCGAATCCTCCGCCGTGCAACGTCTGCGGCTGACGTCTCTGCAATCATTGCATGAATACATGTCCGATGGCATCGCCGTGCTGCATTCGCGGTTGCGCGCGCTGCAGACGGGCTCGCAAGCCTGGATTCCATGCGAGCACTGGCGCTGCCTAGCGACTGTCTTGGCCGCCTCGCGCTCGCATCCAGCCAGCCACCTCACAACCAGCTGGGCATGTCTGCAGACAGATATATGCCCTTGTATGTCATGTCAGTGTGACGCTGTTCAAGGCAGAATGGTGGTGGCATCGATCCGAGCGTCGCTGTCGTCGACTGCGGCTGTCTGATCGCCGCTTGCGCTCGAGCCGACGTGAGAACAGTCGCGCTGTAGAGGCGCTCTGCAAGGTATCATCGCGTTCGTGTCCATCAATATCTTCAGCTGCTGCACGTCTATCGTGCTGTTCAGGGATGCGGGATCGATTCGCGCGGGTCGACGACGCAGAATCGAGTCCGCCGTGATCGCTCTCGTCCATCCATCGCACGCTGTTCTGGCGCCTTCGAGAGAGACTGGAAGTGCGAGTCCTCGAGTCCTTGCGAGAGTTCTCGTGCAGCCGCTCCTGGATATCCTTCGCGTGCGTCCTCGTTCTCTCAATCGATCGAGTGCTGACTGACGATGACGACAACAAGCAGGTTACCTCACACAGAAGCACGCGGCTCGCATTGCTGAACTCGCGCACACCCCAGCTGTAGCTGCCGACATCGCTGTTGCCCCCACTCGCGGTGCCGTTTCGTGTGTGTGGTCGTTTTTCCTTCACGCTCTCGCGATCCGTCGCCTGCCCTGGCGCCCGCCGATGCTGATGCCATCGATGCCGCTCTGGTAGCCGCTTCGCACACGCACACCCGTTGCTAATTCCATCTCCATTCCATCCGATGTCGCTAGTGAATGGAACAGCACGTACTTCTCGATCCCAATCTCGCTCCTTTCCTCACTGCCGTGAGCGGCTACTCAGGCCCTCGACTCGTGAGCACCGCTTGGAACTGACCTCGCAACATCAGCACGAACGGCACCTTGCCACGGGCCTTCTTCCAACTCCAAACTCACAATTCCCATCATGCACAGCGTTCCTCTCAGTTCCGATCGCGTCGCCTGCGCGCTTGGGTGGCCTGTCGCGAGCGTGTCCGCGCACGGCATCTCACCTGGCGACCCGATCGGAACCGCCCCGATGTCCGACGTCAGTGGTGTCGTCTTCTCAGGACTCGGTTCGTATTGATCATCGAGAGTGTGCTTCTCGCCAATCCATCAGAGAGATTCTGGTCGACCTCGGTTGAACGAAGGAATCATCATCCTGTGGCAGACTCGCTCATTCCGCATTGCCGGCCTGAGCACACCGCCTTCACGTAGCAGGGTTGGCGCGTCCATCCCGATCGGCGTTTGATCCGTCGCTCTCGTCGCCGGCTT
>JACRFB010000035.1 GCA_016218045.1 Ignavibacteriota bacterium | reverse complement strand
CATGTCGAAGCTCTCGGGCGAGAAGGCATTCGTCGCGCTCTTCGGCGTGCCGTGTGTCTTCATCCAGTTGAGCTTCATGGCCAGGAAGTCGAAGTTGTTGATCGCACCGCTGCCGTCGGTATCCATGTAACAACCCTCGGGCGTCTGCCAGGGCACTGCCACCTGTGCTTCCCACGTGTAGTAGGTGAAGGGGTTGGTGGCGAAGTCGACGCGGTAACGCGCCGGACCCTGCAGCCAGGTGGCGCGCAGGTTGGCGTTCGAGATGTAGCGGTTCAGGGCGCTGCGGTCGCCGTAGTTGACGATGCCGTCGTTATTGGCATCACCCGGCCACACCACGCACGGTACCTGGCCCTGGGGAACAATCAGGAGCACACCCGCACCGGCCGTGAAGTCGACAAAGTAGCCGCAGGAGTTCGGCATGTTGAACACCACTTCCGCGCGGTAGGTATTGGGCGGCACGGTGTTCGGGATGCTGATCTGCGCGGTGCCTGTGGCGGCCTGTCCGGCGAGCTTACTTCCCTGGAACTGCGACTGGAAGACCAGCGCGTTTGTTGTGACATCGTAGAGCTTCAGCGTGCCGGTAAAGGTGAAGGCCGTCGCGGGGAAGTCGATGCTGTAATACACGTACACGGTGCCGGGGGCGTTGGTGTACGTGAGCTTTGCGCCGTTGGCGTCACGCAGTTCGTAGGTGACCTTGTTGCCGAGAATGTAACACGCTTCATCGGCACCCACGTACGGGAGGACGCGCGGATCGTTGTCGATGTCGTTGGTCACTTCACCAAGCAAAGTACCGACCAGATTCAGATCGTTCTGCGATGCACCCGAGAGGTGAAGATCGCCACTTGTGGCACTGGCGAAGGTGACGGGTTGGGTTTTCGAATTGGCCTCACGACCCGATCCGAGCAAGGTCTGCATCGCGCCGAGATTCGTGGCATAGGATCCGCCGAGATAGGCGAGGTTGGTGCCCGTTGTGTAATGAACGTTATAGTCCATCTCGGTCGTGTAGGTGTTTGCCAGGAAATAATAGCTCATCGCGCCGGCAGTGGCGTAGAAAATGTTGTTCTTCACCTTGTTGTCGTTGCCGTAATACACTGTCAGACCGCGCGACGTTGTGCTGCTACTCTGTAAGTGGATCGTGTTGTGGTATGTGTTAATGAAAGAACCGTAGTAGAGCCAGATGCCGTAAGCAACGGACCCACCGCCGTTGAGGGCGATGAAGTTGTTGGCGACAAGCGGCGCTGACGCGGCACTGTTAACAGCGCCATTCGTGTAGATGTACATGCCGTACTTCGTTCCGGTGGTTGTCAAATTGATCAGACGGTTCCCCGTAACTTGGAACGGACCGTAGAAATAGTACAGGTAATACAGGTAATTCGTCGAATAGGTCGACGTCATGTTCAACGTGTTGTTGCGGATGATCGGGGTGTTCTGGTAGTACATGGAAAGGCCCATGTAGTACTGACCAGTCATCA
Source organism: Ignavibacteriota bacterium (assembly GCA_016218045.1). Lineage (NCBI taxonomy): Bacteria > Pseudomonadati > Ignavibacteriota > Ignavibacteriota bacterium. Next base: position 1,832 of record JACRFB010000035.1, on the reverse strand, counting down.
TGTTGCCATCGAACAGCGTGTTTGTTTCGCCCGTGCCGGTGCCGTACCAGTACGCCGCGTATGCGCCGCCCTCGATCGAGTTGCCGATGAAACTGTTGTTGTTGTCGAGTGTGGGCGACGGTGAGTAAATGACGGCCTGATAGGTCGAGGTTGTGGCGGCGGCGTACCCCTGAAGTTTGTTGTTCAGGAACGAGCAGTTATCGGAACCGCCGTTGAACTGCACCGCGGCAGCGTAGGTCGTACCATTCGACTTGATCGTCATGTTCTTGAAGGTCACCCAGTCTGCACCCTGAAGATTGACAGTGCCCATGTCGGTCGTGCTGGTCGGTGAATACTGCAGGATCACCGAGGTGTTGTTGCCGTTCTCGGACTGGAACGTGATGGTATTTGTGGCCGATGCGCCGGAAATCTGAGTGAGGTTGACGCGCTCAGTATATGTGCCCGGGCGCACGTTAAACACCACCGGTCCACAGACGCCGTTTGCCACGATGTCGGCGGCGGCCGCGGCGAAGGTGGCGTAGTTCGGTGTTGTTCCACCGATTGTGAATGTTCCACTCAGCGATGCTTTGCGCGTGGTGGTCAGCGTATCGTTCATAGTGACCGTGTCGGCAACACCATTCGGATTCGATGTCCACACTTTGAATGTGTAGTTTGTCGCCGAGGCGAAGGTCAGCGTCGCGAGTGTGATCGATGTCTGGCGTGAGGCGGCGTCGATCGTGTCGAGGAGTCCGGTCCACGAATACGGCGTCTGAGGCGTGCCGTTCAGCGACCAGTTGATCGTGCAGGAGGTTATCTGATTGGTGCCGAAGTTGTTGATCGTCGCGGTCACGGGATAGGTGCCGGGGCAGAAATCGAGAGGTGAGGTCAATGCAGAAACGCCTGCGTTGTTGCTCCCGAGCACGGTGCTGCGGATCTCGATCTCATGAAAATTCGGATTGCTGGTCTGCGAACCAGTTGTCGTAAAGTTTGTAATACGCAGGCGCGTCGTGGTACACGGTGAGAAGCTGATGACCTTGGTCATCGCGGGTGTGCCGACGTTAAAATCGTAGTGGTTGATCCATGTGGTACCGTTCCAGTACTGGACGCGGCCGGATTGCAAGTAGCGCGTCGTCGTCGAGACATAATAGAGCGTGATTTCACCGATGCTCTTTGTCGATGTGCCCCAGTCAAACTGGATGTACGCGTTGGGATCAGGATTGGCCGAAGTGCTCGTCCATCCGTTGTAGCCATTGGGATTCGGATTCAATCCGTCATTGTACTGTTCGGGACCGTACCCTGCCGGGTAACCCGAGCCGCCACCGGAATGGGTGCAGGTGCAACCCAGCGATGACAGGGCAATATTCTGGCTCTGCGCAAACGCCGAGCTGCCAAAGGCGGCGAAGGCGAGAACTGTACCGAGGGCAAATACGGATATTGCGCGATACATCCGCATTCGGTGGACGAGAGACATGAGGCCTCCGAGGAATAGAGGTGGTGTATTTGAAGCAGTGGGTTGTGGCAGAATGGAAGTGACGGGAGAGAAATATAGTGGTGAGGATGATAATTGCGGTTTTACATCTCTTAAAAATACAACAGCTTCTTCGAATGATGCAATGCCTTCCTAAAAGTTACTTCGCCGCTCCGAATTATTTCAGAGTTCATCAATCAGCATAGTATCAGTTGCAGATGGATGGTCCATCGGGGAAAAAAGGAACGGGCGCGGCGAGAGCCGCGCCCGTTGCAGGGGAGAATATGAAAGCAACGGCCGGACCGTGGATTCCACGGCCGGCCGTGTCGCAGGTGTTATTTCACGAGCGAGAGTTTGATCGACTTCGAGAAACCGATGCCGCTCT
>JACRFB010000034.1 GCA_016218045.1 Ignavibacteriota bacterium | reverse complement strand
GGGTCCGCACACACCGTTGGCCACGAGATCCGCCACAGCGGCCGCGAAGGTGGCGTAGTTCGGTGTTGCACCGCCGATGGTGAAGGTGCCGCTGAGAGCGGGTTTGAGATTTGCCTTGAGTGTATCGTTGAAGACGCCGGTGTCGGGCACGTTGTTGGGCATGTGTGTCCATGCCTTGAAGGGGTGATTGACACCCGCGGCGAAGTTCTTGCTGCCGAGTGTGATCGTGGTTTCGCTGAGCGGCGCAAGGTTGCCGCTCCACGAGTAGTCGCTCTCAGGTACGCCGTCGTAGGTCCACTTGATCGTGGTGCTGGTCAGGTTCTGCTTGCCGAAGTTCATCAGTTTGACCTGGATGTCGTAGTTGCCGGCGCAGAAGTTGACGGGCGACAAGAGCGCGGAAAGACCCGCGTCGTTAAAGTTCGGTGATGCGAGATCGAAACCGAAATCGGTGCGGGTCTGGCTCGAGCCGGCGACTGTTCCGCTGCAACCGGAGCCGCCATAGACACGGGTCAGATTTGGCGGTGATGAGTTCGAGAATGTCGAGATGGTGATTCCACCCGTTGTTGTTCCGTCGGAACAGACTTCGATGACGAGTGAATTTGCAGGGTTGTACGGGAAGGGCGTCTGGAGTTGGATCACAAACCAGTTGCCGGCATTCGTTGCTGGCACTGTATAACTCGCCTGGAAAAACGCCTGAGTCATACCGGTGTGCCATGTTGTCGGGTATGTCGTACCGCTCAATTGGCCGAGGGAAATTTTCAGGTTGGTATACGTCGTGAGCGGTTGGTTCGAGGCCGTATAGACTCGGAAATACACATGCGTGATGTTACCCGCGTACGCACCGGTAAACTGGCCCGGCATATAAAAACCCTGCCAGCGGGAGAAAGACGACATTGAGCCGTTCGGATTGAACGGAATGGCGTTTCCACCCGTTCCGCCACTGACGGAATACGAGGGGGTCTGTGCAAGTAACTGCGTGGTTGCGGCGATTAACAACACCAACGAGAAGAGGGCTGCAAAATTCAGCCTTCTGCTCATGGGAATAGCGGTACCTCTCCTCTCCATGTGTCCTCCGGAAATGGGTTTGTGATATCGACAAAACGCGTCTAACAAAAATCCACAATGGACTTTTATCCGGACTCGTATAGTTCTGCGGACGATCACAAAGAGCGGATCGAAATCACCACGGATACGAATATCGGGAAGTGAGAATGATATTCGCAAATCATTGATTTCAGCAACTTAGCGGACTTAACAGTCGGAAATAGAAGTACACCCAATCCAATATAAAAAGCCGGGATCTTACGATCCCGGCCTGTGGCAAGAGCATCAGAAGAGATGCCCGAATGTCGCAATTCCATTACATCACTGACGACGAGCAACTGTTGCCAGGTATGGAGAAAACGGCAATGTTATTTCACGAGTGAGAGTTTGATCGACTTCGAGAAGTTTATGCCGCTCTCAATGCCCGTCATGGTGATCGTGGCGATGTACTGGCCGCTCTCGAGCGTCGCCGCATCGAAGGTTGCCGTGTGTACGCCCGCGTCCACCGAGCCGTTCACCAGCTTCGTGATCTCGCGGCCGAGCAGATCCGTGACGACGAGGCGCACTGTTGCACGCTCGGGCGCCGCAAAACGAATCGTGGTCGTCGGGTTGAACGGATTCGGATAGTTCTGATCCATGTCGAAGTTCTCGGGCGAGAAGCCGTTCGTTCCGCCCTTGGGCGTTCCGTGAGTCTTCATCCAGTTGAGCTTCATGGCCAGGTAGTCGAAGTTGTTGATCGCACCGCTGCCGTCGGTATCCATGTAACAACCGTCGGGCGTTTGCCAGGGCACTGCCACCTGTCCTTCCCACGTGTAGTAGGTGAAGGGGTTGGTGGCGAAGTCGACGCGGTAACGCGCCGGACCCTGCAGCCAGGTGGCGCGCAGGTTGGCATTCGAGATGTAGCGGTTGAGGGCGCTGCGGTCGCCGTAGTTGACGATGCCATCGTTGTTCACGTCACCCGGCCACACCACGCACGGAACCATACCCTGCGGAATAACAAGCAATACACCGGCACCGGCCGTGAAGTCGACGAAGTAGCCGCAAGAGTTGGGCATATTGTAAATGACTTCAGCCCGATATGTGTTTGGCGCGACAGTGCTGGGGATAGTGATCTGCGCGGTACCCGTGGCGGCCTGTCCGGCGAGCTTACTTCCCTGGAACTGCGACTGGAAGACCAGCGCGTTTGTTGTGACATCGTAGAGCTTCAGCGTACCGGTGAAGGTGAAGGCCGTCGCCGGGAAGTCGATGCTGTAATACACGTACACGGTGCCGGGGGCGTTGATGTACGAGAGCTTTGCACCGTTGGCATCACGCAATTCGTAGCTGACCTTGTTGCCGAGAATATAGCATGCCTCATCGGCACCGGCGTACGGAAGCACGCGCGGATCGTTGTCGATGTCGTTGGTCACCTGCGGGAGCAAGGTGGCTACAAGGCCCATGTCGTTCTGCGACGCGCCGGCGAGATGCAGGTCGCCCGTGGTGGGGCTTGCGAAGTTGACGATTTTAACTTTCGAGTTCATCTCGCGACCGCTTCCGAGCAGGGTCTGCATCGCGCCGATATTCGTGGCGTAGGACCCGCCGAGGTAGGCGAGATTGGTGCCCGTCGTGTAGTGGATGTTATAATCCATCGTCGTCTGCGCGACGTTGTCGAGGAAATAGTAACTCATCGCGCCGAGGGGATTGTAGAAGATGTTATTCCACGACTTGTTGTCGGTGCCGTAGTAAATCGTCAGGCCGCGCGAGGTTGTACTCGAGCTGTTGATGTACACCGTGTTGTGGAAGACGTTCGTGAAGGATCCGTAATACAGCCAGATACCGTACGACACGGACGCTCCACCGTCGAGCGCGATGAAGTTGTTTGCCACCAACGGTGCGGACGCGGCAGTGTTTGTCGCTCCATTGGTGTAAAGATACATGCCGTATTTGGTGCCCGTGGTTGTGAGGCCGATAAGTTTGTTGCCGGTGACCTGGTACGGCCCGTAGAAATAGTACAGGTAATACAGATAATTCGTCGAATAGGTCGACGTCATGTTCAACGTGTTGTTGCGGATGATCGGGGTGTTCTGGTAATACATTGAAAGGCCCATGTAGTACTGGCCCGTCATCATGTTGCCATCGAACAGCGTGTTTGTTTCGCCCGTGCCTGTGCCGTACCAGTACGCCGCATACGCGCCGCCTTCAATCGAGTTGCCGATGAAGCTGTTGTTGTTGTCAAGAGAGGGCGAGGGTGAATAAATGACGGCCTGATAGGTGGATGTGGTCGCCGAGGCGTAGCCCTTGAGCACGTTGTTGATGAAGCGGTTGTTATCGGATCCGCCCGCAAACTGCACGGCCGCCGCGTAGGTGGTTCCTGTCGATTGGATGGTCATGTCCCTGAACGTCACCCAGTCGGCACCACCCATGTTCACTGTTCCGAGATCACCGGTCCCCGTCGGCGCGTATTGCACAATGACCGAGGTCCTGTTACCGTTTTCGGATTTGAACGTTACGGTGTTTGTGTTAGAGGTCCCGGGAATTATTCCCAGATTCACCCGTTCGGTGTACGTACCCGGACGGACGTTGAATACAACGGGTCCGCAAACACCATTGGCGACAAGATCAGCCGCCGCCGCAGAAAAGGTAGCGTAATTTGGAGTTGCTCCTCCAATCGTGAATGTACCGCTGAGTGCAGGTTTGAGGTTTGCTTTCAGTGTATCGTTGAACACGCCCGTGTCGGGAACATTGTTCGGGAGTTGCGTCCAGACTTTCAGCGGGTGGTTGACGCCTGCTGCGAAGTTCTTGGTGCCAAGTGTCACAGTGGTTTCGCTGAGAGGCGCGAGGTTACCGCTCCACGAGTAGTCGCTCTCAGGTACACCGTCGTAGGTCCATTTGATTGTGGTGCTGGTCAGGTTCTGCTTGCCGAAGTTCATCAGCTTTACCTGGATGTCGTAGCTGCCGGCGCAGAAGTTGACTGGCGATACCAGGCCGAAAATACCGGCGTCGTTGAAGTTCGGAGAGGCGAGGTCGAAACCGAAGTTGTAACCCGCGCCGTCTGTGCCGCTGCCGGCAGTGCTGCTGCACGCAGGACCATAGATGCGGCGATACGGTGGCACCGTGGATGTTCCCGGATATCGCAGTCCGATACCTGTTCCACTGTAGCCCTCATGGCAGAAGATGACAATGAGCGACTGGGTGGGATTGTACGGGAAAGGCGTCTGCAGTGTTATTCCGAACCAGGAGTTCGCTCCGGGTACAGTTACAGGTGTGGATGCCGCATTGTACACCTGCGTCATGCCCGTCGTTGCATACGTCGTTGTACTGGTCCCGAATGTCCCGGTGGTTTGACCAAGCCAGATTTTCAAATTCGTGTACGTTGGAGAGACGGCTGCATCGCCCATCCAGTACACCTTGGTGATATTGCCTGCGTAGGCACCCGCGAATTCGCCCGCGAGGTAATGTTGTTCCACCTTCATCGACGATGTCGTGTTGAAGGGATACGCATTGGTGGTAGAATTCGCCGCCGTGTTGTAGAAGGCGGGTGTTTGCGCCAACGCCACTGTGCCGAAACATAGGAGCACCGCTATCATGGCGGCCATGCCTCGGCTTCGAGTGATGAATTGCAGAACCGTGCTTCTTGTAACCATCGCTCCTCCAAAAGATGAGATGAGAAAAAACGTGATGGAGAAAATCTCGAAGCGCCGTATTGCGGGATGCCCTTGCAGCCGGGATCAGACCGTCGATGCGGGTCGAAATTATATGTCGGCTGCAAAAATCGTGCATTTACCAGTACATAAACAAATGCCCTCGGTGAAATCCATCGGTGTGCATGTTTCATGAAGATCGGCCATGCAATAACAACGGGCGCGGCGAGAGCCGCGCCCGTTGCAGGGGAGAATATGAAAGCAACGGCCGGACCGTGGATTCCACGGCCGGCCGTGTCGCAGGTGTTATTTCACGAGCGAGAGTTTGATCGACTTCGAGAAACCGATGCCGCTCT
>JACRFB010000033.1 GCA_016218045.1 Ignavibacteriota bacterium | reverse complement strand
CCTTCGCTGCGCTGGGGCTCATCGTGTCGCCCTCCGCTTCGCTCCGGGCTCATCGTGTCGCCCTTCGCTGCGCTCGGGCTCATCGTGTCGCCCTCCGCTTCGCTCCGGGCTCCGTTGAAAGTAGCAACGTGGAACGTAGCCACGTAGAGCGGTGAACGTTGAACGTGCGACGTGTTACGTGGCACGTGTCAACGTGTAACGACCGTTTTGTCGCCCTCCGCTTCGCGCCGGGCTCATCGTGTCGCCCTCCGCTTCGCTCCGGGCTCCGTTGAAAGTAGCAACGTGGAAAGTAGAAACGTGGATCGTACCAACGTGGACATGGGTAACGTGTAACGTGTAACGTGGCAACGTACAACGTGCAACGTGGATCGTTTGAAGTGGCTTTGAATTCAGATTTGTGATACATTCTGGGGCGGTGTGATTCGGCTTCGCATGATTCGGCGGAAGACGATTGTGCCGCGATCGAGACACTGGAGAGGAGAATGTCGGTGTATTCATTCCGTACTGTGGAACAGGTCTTCACTCTGAGGAATGGGGATCGGATGCTCGTGGTGAGTCCGTGGATCCGACCGTATCTGCTTCCCGATGAAGCCGCGGTCGAGCACGTTGTGGGTCGAATGAAACACTGGTCTATATGGGATCGTGTGGCAATGGTCGTCCTTATTCTCCTGATTCAGGCACCTCGACAGTGGATCGGCCTCGGATCGCTCGAGATTTTCATGCTGCTGATATGGACCGCCATCCTGTTTTCCTGTATACACTTGGTGCTGTTCCTGCGACAGATACGCCAGTATCCCCGTCTTGTGAAGGAACCTCTTCGTCTATACTACGCCCGCCTCGCCCGGCGCAGGGGAATACCGGGGCTCCTCTTGCAACTGGTTCTCAATACGATGCTCACGCTGTTCATTATTTTCCTCACTCTGAAGGCCGAACATTCCGTCTTGCAGTTTGTTTTATCTGGGATCCTCTCTCTCGCATGCTTCTATTTCGCCATCCTCGCCTGTTATATGCTGTATCTCCATCCACGCGTGCTCGAGATCACACACCCCGAAGACGACGGCTGACGGGGGTATGTATACGAGTCCCCTCGATGCTCATACCGACGAGTTTCCACAAAAGTATATAACGCACTTAGTATGCCGGTGATTATATGACCGAAAAGGGTACAATATCCTCCGCGCCGCGACTCTTGCGCTTCGGCGGACCGTGGTCCGCCCCGTATATCGCCCGGGACACACACGAAGCCGAACTTTTCGAACGCAGCATGAGGACGGCAAATACGATCGCTGGACTGAGCTTTATTCCTGCAGCAATTTCGTCGATTTTCCATCTGTTCTATCTCTCCGTGTACGTCCCGTCGAGTACGTATCCTGCGTACCTGCGTACGGGAACTCAGATATGCCTTTTGGTCGTTCTCGCCGGGTGCGTAGCTGCCGTTGTGTATCTCAGATGGAAATTGCGGCACTTCGCACGTGCTGCGCGCGAGACGCCGCGAACGTATTATTCACGCAAGGCGCGGCAGTTGGGGCGGTCGCGTATAGCATATCACATCGTTTCCCTCGCGATATTCCTGGGTCTTCTCCTGTGGTTCGTGTGGAAAATGTTCGACACGCCGTTGCTGGCAACTCTGGTCGCGGGTGTATCGATTGTATATCCTGTCACCGCTGTCCTTGGCGGTATTCTGCTTGTTCCCATCTTGCTCGACGTGTACATGCTGTACCTGCACCCGCGAGGGGAGGACTCGGCCCAGGTCGTCGAAGACTGATACTGTTCTCCACCAGCGCTGTGTGAGCGGTGCGGTCCTGGCGCCCGACGGCGTTCCTTACACCTGACCGGGTTTCACCTCTGCACCTGCACGCCTGTGCTGCGCTGTGTGGTGCTTGTGGAGATGGTGACTACATACATACCCGCGGGCAGGTCGTTGTGCGGAAACCATGTGAGTGTGTGCCGGCCCGGCTGCCGGTGCCCGACGGATTCGCGTGCCACGACACGCCCCAGCACGTCACGGACGTCGAGCGTGATCTGTGCACCGGCCGCAACTTCCACAGGCACGAGCACCACACCGGACGTCGGATTGGGGTAAGCCGCACCGAGTGTGACGTCCTCGCCGCGCGCCGTACCTTCGATGCCGTCAGGTGTGTCGTACACAATCAGCTCGTCCTCTTTCAACACGTCGAGCGCGGGCAGTGAGAGTGGCGCAGGATGCATACCGCCCGCCACCCACAGGGGAACCATGTCGTCGAAATGGCTGCTGCGCGGCAGTTCGGAATTGCCCGGCGGCAGTATCGACAACGACGAATCCACCTGGGCGAAGTCGATGAACTGCGAGTAGCTGTTGCCGGTCTGCGACCAAATCGTTGCCACGACCGGACACGTGAGCGGCGGTGAGACGCGGTCGTAGGCAGGATTCATGGAACCGAGTTTCTCGAGATTGTCCTGCCACGGCATTGCGTGTGTCACCGTCACACCCGCACCGCCCGCGCGCGCGATGCCACTGCGGCGATACACGTCTGCGAGCTGCGTTATGAGCCAGGCGCGTATGTCGGCGTCGGGCATGAGTCCGCCGTGTTCGGTCTCGTACTTCTCGAGATCGCGGAAGAGTTGTATCAGTCCGGCGTCGCTGCCGAGGTAGCGCTGCTCGAGCGGTGTGCCGCGCAGCGTGCGTTTGATCGTGGTGCCGATGATCGATGTCATACGGTACACCGAGGCGCTGGTATTATGCCGGTAGTCCCAGCCGCGGAGCGAATCCGCGCCGGCCACCGCGTCGCGGTTGTTCGGCTTCTCGGCGTCCACAGCCATGATGGCGAACCGTGCAAAGTCGCGCGCGATGGGCTCCACCATGTCGGTGTGTATGGCGAGTACGTCGGCGGGATCCAGCATACCGCCGCCCTCGAGTAACTCCTTCAGGCGGGCGCTGCGCGCGTTGTCACCAAGACCGCCGCCGATGGCGTACGGATACCACGATCCCACCGGCGCATTGTTTGCGGTGCTGATAAAACCCGCGCGCGGATTCAGCATACGCGGCATCTCGGCAAACGGCACAACACCGCGCCATTCCTCGTCGCCTGTCCAGCCGCGGTAAGGGATGCCCGCGTCGTGAACCCGCAGAGGGATACGCGCCATCGTGTAGTAGGCGATGGTCTTGTTCCTATCGGCATAGATGAGATGTGTGCCGGGCGACTGATACATTTCCACCCCCTTCACGAAGGAGGGCCAGTCGCGCGCGGCCATCATTTTCAGCAGACCCTCGATGGTGGTGGCGGGCTCCTTCAGCACGAGCCACTGCAGCGCAAACACGTCGCCGCTGTCCACACCCGTGAGCAGGTCGTTCACCACCGGACCGTGCCGTGTGCCGCGCACAGTGAAGGTCACGTCCTGCCCGCCGAGTACGTGAATGGTTTCCACACGTTCGCTCATCGTTTCCCAGCCGCCCTGCCATGCATATTCAGTGCTGCTGCCCGGCTTGGGTTGTTCCTGGAAGAGGTCGGCATTGTCGGACCCCAGCGCGGTGAGTCCCCAGCCGCAATGCGCGTTAAACCCCAGAAGCATGACGGGAGTGCCGGGCAGCGAGATGCCGCGCACATTGTAGCGGCCGCCTGCGATGTGATGTTCGTACCAGGTGGCGGGCGATTGTACGGCGATCTGCGGATCGGCTTCCAGCACGGGATAGCCGGAGCTGGATCGCGACGCGGCGAGCACCCAGTTGTGGCTCATCTTCGGCGGCTCCCATTCCTCCGTTACATCCGATCCCTTGTGAAACGACGCGTGCCCGCCGGAGCCGGTGAACAGTTTGCCGAATTCCTCGTTGTAGCGTTGGTACTCGTCGCGTGTCACAATGGCGGCGCTATCGTCCACCTGCCGCCGCCCGGCCTCCAGTTCCGCGATGGCCTGCTCGCGTGTTTTGCTGCCCAGCATCGCTTCGAACGTCTTCTGCGCCTGCACTTCGCCTGCCCAGCCGCGGTCGAAGAACTCGGCTATACGTAGGAAACAGGCGATGCCGTCGGCCGGCGTCCATGGTTCTGGTATTATCGCCGTGGACAGAGCCAGATTCGAGATGTGCTGCGGGTGTGTCCCCATATATTCATTCACACCACGCGCGTAAGCGTCCAGCAGGCGGCGCGCCGTGTCGCCGAGCTGTGTGGCGCAGTACCGCGCTTGTTGGTAGAGCCCGAGTATGCGCATACGGCGATCCTGTGCCGTGGCCCGCGCGCCGAGTATTTCGGCCAGACGTCCTTGCACCGACGCGCGCGCCAGAACCATCTGCAGCAGGCGGTCGCGCGCGGCGGCATATCCCGCACCAAAAAACGCGGCTTCCTCCAGTGCCAGTGTGTCGCCGGCAGCGGCCCCGATGGCGTGTGTCACCCCGTAGCGGTCGCGCAACAATCGCGCGCTCCTGTTCTGCGCGTCAGCGGTGAGTGGGACAATGGCAAGGCAGAGCAGAAAAGCGGCACAAAGTTTCATGGGAGTCGATGCTCCTAAGTCCATGGGATATGTTACATAGTGACAGGATGACGAGGCGGGCGGTTACAAAAGACGATATTGTCGGAAATACCCTCTGGAATGCGGGCGAGGAATGTATCAGCCGCACAATACGCGATGTTGCTGAGGAACGCAATGGGTGGAGGGCGGCGCGGAGTATGGAGTATGAAGAGGGAAGGCGCAGAGATGTCGTTTTTGCAGCCAGGGTTGTCGCAACATAATACTTGCCAGCACGCAATCATTATAGCGATTCCGCGCTGTTTTCGACGATATTGAAAAACATACATTGGTGACACGGCATGGAAGGATGGTGACCGAACGTTGAACTCTGTTTCACGGGTGTGGAACACGTGTGGCGGCACATGCAAAAACGGTAGCGGGACTTGAGGAAATGGTTACCAAACGTGGAACTGTGTACACGGACCTGCATCTATCATTTCACTGAACGTACACAATGGCGCAACATGTTTTCTACAGGTCACAACGTGTGTTCCGCGGTGTAAGACGTCGGCACCACACATCGGCCATCACACACCACAGATATAACTCCGGTGCATGATATTTGCAGCCTGTATCAAGCACGTAGAAAGTAGCAAAGTTGAAAGTAGACACGTGGATCGTAGAACGTTGAACGTGCGACGTGTTACGTGGAACGTGGCAACGTGTAACGACCGTTGTGTCGCCCTTCGCTTCGCTCCGGGCTCGTGGTGCCGCCCTCCGCTTCGCTCCGGGCTCTGTCGAACGTAGCAACGTGGAAAGTAGCCATGTGGATCGTAGAACGTTGAACGTGCGACGTATTACGTGCGACGTGTTACGTGGAACGTGGAAACGTGTTACGTGCAACGACCGTTGTGCCGCCCTCAGCGCGACTGCATCCGAGGGTTGTTATCCACCGACGAAGTTCCTATTGTTCGGGCCACCCCACACACAGGAGATGCATCGATGAAGAAAGTAACACCGTTTCTCATGTTCAACGACCAGCTCGAAGCCGCGATGGCATTTTATACAGCAACGTTTCCCGATTCTGAAATCAAGGCCGTGGCGCGCACTGGGAAGGACGGCCCGGTCACGTCCGCCGAGTTTGTCGTCGGCGGCCAGGCCTTTATGGGTTACAACGGGGGGCCGCACTTCAAATTCTCGGAGGGATTCTCGCTCTTTGTGGACTGCAAAGATCAGAACGAGGTGGACGAATACTGGAACACATTGCTCGGCGCCGGCGCAACTCCCTCGGCCTGCGGATGGATCACCGATCCCTTCGGCCTGACCTGGCAAATCGTTCCGCGGCGGTTCATGGAACTCATCGCCGACGAGAATCCGAAAAAGGTGCAGGCCGTCATGGAGGCGATGCTGACCATGGTGAAGCTCGATGTTGCGGCACTGGAGCAGGCCTACAATGCCGCGTAACGGACCTCACAAGCCGGCAGCACCAGCCCCCGGGTGAACGTGGCAATTCGCAACTAGACACTCATCCCGCCGTATGACCAGGATTACGAACCTCGTGGGATAAACAGGAGCCGCAGGAATGACAACTCTCGTGGTGGGTGCCAGCGGCGCAACGGGGCGCCTGGTAGTGGAACAGTTGCTGGACCGCGGACAGACTGTGCGCGCCATGCTGCGCAGGCCCGAATCACTCCCGGACACCCTGCGCGCGCGCGGCGGACTCACACTCATCCCCGGCGCCATCTTGGATTTCGACCTGCCGGCACTCACGGAACATGTGCGCGGCTGCGACGCGATCGTGTTGTGCCTCGGCCACACGCTGACATTAAAGGGCATCTACGGCAAGCCGCGCCGTCTCGTGACAGAGGCCGTATCGCGGCTGTGCAACGCGGTGGTGTCGCTGCGCCCTGGCAGACCCGTACGTTTTGTGCTTATGAACACGGCGGGCAACAGCAATCGTGATCTCGACGAGCCGCGTTCGTTCGCCGAGCGCTGTGTGCTGGCCCTCCTGCGCCGCGCGCTGCCACCACATGCCGACAACGAGGCGGCGTCCGACGTCCTGCGTGTCTCCGTGGGACCGGATCATCCGAGTGTGGAATGGGTGGTGCTGCGTCCCGACACATTGGTGAATACCGAGGCCGTGACACCCTACACACTGCACACATCGCCCACGAGCAGCGCGCTGTTCCATCCCGGCCGCACGAGCCGTATCAACACCGCGCACTGTCTGGCCGCATTCACCGACGACGACAAACTCTGGAACACGTGGAAAGGCGGTATGCCGGTGATCTACGGCGCCTGAAACACTCCGGCAGGGGAGTACGATCACACGCGGCGTGCCTCTGCCGTGCCCTGTGCCGTCGGAGTGTACACGGTCGTCTCGCACAACGGCGGAATGGATTCGCCGTTGCCGGTTGGGGAAACGCCGTGCGATCTGTATATTGCGACATCACTCATCCACATATCCTTTTATCCAGGGCACACAATGAAATCTCTTTTCGTTGCGATATTCCTCCTTGGCCTCTCCGGCCTCACGGTTCACGCGCAGGAAACGTTTGCGCATAAAGACGCGGGTGTGGAGATCACGATTCCCGCGGGCTGGTTCTACGAGTCCGGCGACGAGGCGTTCACGATCTACACACCGGGCAAGGAACTCGGGATCTCGCTTTCCGTCATGGAAGCGCATCAGATCGACAACGCCATCGCAGAAGTGACGGCCGATTTGCAGAAGGAATTCACCGCTGTGAATCTTGGCGAAGTGACGCAGGCAAAGTCGAACGGTATGGATTCGTGGGAAGTGGCAGGCACGGCCACCATGCGCGACGGGCAGCCGGTGATCATCTACTATTGCATGGTTGTGACTCCGACGGCAAAAATCCTCGAGATCAGCGCGGTCGGGACCAGCGCCGAGTTCGAGAAGTACTCCGACGAGATCCGTCAGCTCGACGAGAGTCTGAAGCCGATCAAATAAGCGCCGCCGCGCACGGCGGTCCCGGTGCCTCATACACAACGCCCCGGTCGTTCGGCCGGGGCGTTGTGCGTGGAAGAGTTCTGCGTGCCGGATGCCGTTTACCGCGTCAGCACAATTTTGTTTGCGGCGTGGTATGTGCCTGCGGTGATGGTGCAGAAGTACACACCCGGCGGTAGCGAGGCCAGCTCGAGTGTTGCCCCGTGTACGCCGCCCGACACATCGGCATCGATCACCTTCGAAACCACGCGTCCAGCGTAATCATACACGTCGAGTGTGACATGCGCGTCCACGGGCAGGGAGTAGGTGACCATCGCCTGTGCCGCGGCGCCGGCCGTCACAGGATTGGGATACACCTGCTGCAACACAAACTCCGATGGCGCTTCGACGGCCACTCCGTCTTTGTAATACTTTCCGTGTGGTCCCGCACCCGTCGGCTTTGTGGTATGGCACACGGTGCACTTCGACAGCGTGCCCGCATTCCCCTGCAGACGCACGTTCTGCAGATTGTCGTTGGGCTGTGTGGTGGGTGTGATGGCGTGCGGACTGCCATGACACGCGGAACAATACAGATTGCCGTGACCCTTGGAATTGCGGTACAGCGTGTTGGTCTGTTCGCCGAAACTGCTGCCGTGGCACGACCTGCACGTGGGCTCGTCGAGCCAGGGCCTGCGGCCCGCGCTGATCGACGACGCGATGGTCGCCATCGAGCCGTGGCAATCCTGACACACCTTCTCGCCGTCGGTGAGCATGACGTCGCGATAGCAGCGTGTGTTGGCGCCCGGATGGCAGTTGTAACAGGCGGCGAGTTTTGTGGACTTCGTCTTCGCCCTTTCGTCGATGAACGACTTGTGTTTGTCGTGGATGCGGAAGGAGAGCGACTTCGCATTTTTTGTACCGACCGTGCCCAGCGCGTTCGACGCGTGGCACGAGGCGCAGAGCACGGGTCCGTTGCGGTTGAACGTGCCGTTCACGCTGCTGTGTTTGTTCAGTATGGCCTGTTCGGAGACGTGGCAGCCCGATTTCAAGCAGCCGATCTCGTGGCTGACCGGGATCACCACGTCGGTGCTCGCGAGCACCGTGGTGCTGTTGAGCGCGCGCGCCTCGAGGTGTATGAGCTGATAGGGCTTTTCGTTGACGAGGTCGTTGTCGGAAAACGGCGTAACCGGAATGCCCGTGGCGATGAAGCCGTTTCCTTCGATTTTCATTCCGCCGGAGAGTCCGTTGCCCGTCAACCCCACGTTCGGAGGTAGCGGTGCTGCGAGCCCGAACAGCGTCTGCGCATAGGTCCAGAAATTTGTTTTACCGACGGAAAAGGTGTTGCCTGGGATGGCGTAGTTAACGGTGTACCCCGTGGTGAGCATCACCGGTTTACCGCCTTCGCCCTTGTACACGAGCTGCGCATGAACGTTGTTGTACGGGGGCAGTATGGCGATTTTCGAGAAGTCGCGATTCGAGCAATGCATGCCGAGATCGTTCCATCCGATGAGGACGTAGCTCTGCGCACTGGCGCTGTGTGAGAAAGCGGCCAGGGCGAACAGCGCCGTGAGCAGGACGTATCGGTGGGATTTCATCGTCTGTGTTCCTCGTTGTGATGGGTGAGCGAAGAGATACGGTGCGGCGCGTGATGCAGGGCGCGTGGTGTCACCGCTGTGTCAGCAGACCCGTTCCTCCGCCCGCGAGGACGGTGATACCGGGAATGCGGCGGCAGTCCTGCGTCTCGATTCCCGTTTCGAAGGCGACGGTGTCGCCGAGGTGCACCATGCCGCAATCCTCGGCCGGGAGTTCGATGCAGATCTGCGTGATGGAAATTTTGGCGAAGCAGTGTCCGCCGTCGTGGGATGTTTCCACAACGTCGCCGATGAAGCGGAAGGTGCAGGTCGAGGGCATGTTGGAAGTCGTGTATGGTTGCTGTTCGGTGATGTGCTCACGCACACAGCGAAGAATTGCAACCATCATGCCATGAGACGAATCGGCTCATATGGACCGGAACAGGCTCCGGCCCATGTGACATGTTCGGAAATCCGTGTCTCGTGGCACGGGTTTCCGTGCGCTTACTCCTTGTCCGCCGAACGGATTCCGTGTTTGCGCATCTTGTCGCGCAGTGTGGAGGGATGGATACGGAGCAGTTTCGCGGCGCGCGCAACATTTCCCTCGTGATCGCGCAGTGCGTTGCGTATCAGCGTACTCTCGAGGCACATCGTCACCTCATCCATCGACATGTCGCCTTCGGCGAAGCAGCGTTCACATTCGGCTGTGCCGCTCTCGCAGTGCGTGTCGCCTCGTATTTCGGCGGGAAGATCGGCCACCTCGACGGTGTCGTCGGCAAACACTGCCAACCGCTGCACGATGTTGCGCAATTCACGGATGTTGCCGGGCCACGCGTAGCGCCGCATCGCGGCAAGTGCGTCTTCGGAAAACGATACACGTGCATCAGGCGCGTAACGGTCGAGCAGGTGTTGCACGAGCAGGGGAATGTCGTCGGCCCTCTCGCGCAAGGGCGGGATGTCGACGGGAATCACGTTGAGCCGGTAGTAGAGGTCCGCGCGGAAGCGTCCCTGATCGACGAGGATTTTCAGATCCACTTTTGTGGCGGCGATGAGCCGTATGTCGATAGGGATGGTGACACTGCCGCCGATGCGCATCAGTTCCTGCGACTCAAGCACGCGCAGCAGTTTTTTCTGTATGTGCAGAGGCACATCGTCGATGTCGTCGAGGAACACCGTGCCGCCCGTGGCGATTTCGAAGAGACCTTTGCGCGCGTCTTCCGCCGAGGTGAAGGATCCCTTTTCATGGCCGAAGAGTTCGCTTTCGAGCAGTTCCGTCGGCACGTTCGCGAGTCCGATCTTGACAAACGACTTCCCTGCGCGCGCGCTGTTGTAATGCAGAAAATCCGAAAAGATCTCCTTGCCCACACCGGTTTCGCCGATGAGCAGCACCGTGCGGTCCGATGCGGCAATTGTTTCCAAGCGTGTCAGAATGCCGCGCATCCGCTCGTTCTGTGTCACGAGCAGCACGTCCCGCCTGCCTGCCTTTTTCTCCATCTTCACCACTCCTGTCGCCGCATCCGGCGAATGCCACAATGCCATTGTACAAATGGGATGCAAGTGCTCCGAAAAGGATGCACGCGGAGTCGGTCAGGCAGTCGCTGTACTGTCGCCAGGAGAAATATCAGGGAAGAACGGACGATGAAGCGGAAACTCGGGTTCCGCTGGTCCGGGAGCTTCTGTCAACGATGCTTGTGTACTCCGAGCCGCGACACGATCCACGCCGCTCCCGCGGCCTCGGCCAAACTCCATGGCACAGCGGCCCAGAGAATTCCGAAGGGGAGCACATCGAGGTTGCCGATCACCAGCCACATGAGCACAAAACCCGCGATCCAACCGATCACAGCCGTGTGGAGAAAAGAGAACTTTCGGGCGATCGTGTACAGGAGCGCGGAGAATACCAGCGCCCATACACCCCACAGCGCGCCGTTTATTGCTTCGGCGGGAAAGGTGAGTCCGCGCGCCGCGTAATGGTCCACCCAGAGCCGCGCGAAGAGGAATTGGTTGCGGAGAAATTCCGAGACACTGATCCACGCCATGGCGAGCAGGATCGGCAGCAGCGTGTGACGAAGGAAACGCATGGGTGAGACTCCCGGCGAAAGGACGATTCTTTCTACAAGCGCCGCATGATACGGATGCGGCGTGACGCATTCAAATGCGGCGGGCGTGTGAGCGACATTGGATGCGAATCCCTCCCGGCGTACATTTTATTCATGGACGATATCACCGCAGAACGACACGCCCCCGCCCCGCACGCGCGCCATACATGGATCGAAAAAACGAGCTACGGCCGCCGCCTCGCCGCCGCGATCAGCGAAGGGGTGCGGCCGCTGCTGCGCAAATTCGGCGTCGACCTTGTGCGCTACCATCCGTTCCCGCTGGACTTCGACGAAGGACACCGCGCGATCTGCGCCGAGGTGAAGCCGTTCACAATGACCGGCTACGACCGCCTGCACGCGCTGATCGAGGCGGTGCGGTACACGGTGCGCAACGGCATCGACGGCGCCTACGTCGAGTGCGGCGTGTGGCGCGGCGGCTCGGTGATGGCCATCATCCGCGCGCTGCAGCGGGAGGCAATAACGGATCGGGACGTCTTTTTATACGACACCTTCGAGGGTATGAACGCGCCCGGCGCGGAGGACGTGTCGGTGCACGGCAAACCCGCCGAGGAGGAATTGCGCGAGACAACCCGGGCCGAAGGGGCGAACATCTGGTGCCTGTCGCCGCTCGAGGACGTGCAGACAAATGTGCTGCGCATGGGGTATCCGCGCGAACGTATCCACTTCGTGAAGGGCCTCGTCGAGGAGACGATACCCGGCACCATGCCCGACCGCATCGCGCTGCTGCGACTCGACACCGATTGGTACGAATCCACCAGACACGAACTCGAGTTTCTCTTTCCGCTGCTTGCACCCGGCGGCGTGTTGATCATCGACGACTACGGCCACTGGCTCGGCCAGCGCAAGGCCGTGGACGAGTACATCGCCGCGCATGGTCTCAGCATGTTCATGCACCGCATCGACTACACCTCGCGCCTGCTGATTAAGCCCGGGTGATTGCGGGGGCACGCGACATCTAGCACGTTACACGTAACACGTGGCAAGGTGGAAGGTAGCAACGTGGCAAGGTGGAAGGGAGCAACGTGGCAAGGTGGAAGGTAGCAAAGTGGCAAGGTGGCAACGTGGCAAGGTGGCAGGTAGCAAAGTGGCAAGGTGGCAACGTGGCAGGTAACACGTAGTATGTGCACAAGTTAGGATAATATCTGACAGACGCGTATCATCAACCACCACATGAAAGGACCGTGTGACGATGACCACGCAACAGAAACTCATCGGGAACAAACTCGGATTGCTCCGTCTTGCAGAACGTCTCGGGAACGTCT
>JACRFB010000032.1 GCA_016218045.1 Ignavibacteriota bacterium | reverse complement strand
TCAATAACTTTAATGTAATATAATAGCTTTGTTTTAGCCTATTTACATACGAAGTCCCCAAAAGGCCGAAAGTGGTGACTCAAAAGGCATCCAGACGAAGACCCCAGACGGCCCCCTGCACCCAGGCGTGGGCGGCTCCAAGAATCGCTCTCGGGGCCTCCTGATGCCCTCCCCGAGGCCGTCTCGGACATCTCCGAGCCTCTCCTCGGCTCCGTTGCACCCGCCGGTGCCTGCCGCCGTGGGGGCGTCAGGTCAGGCCGATGTTGGTGGCACAAAAGTGGCGGCAGTGGTGAGAACACCCGACGATTCCCTGCTGGGCAGCCGCAGGTTCGGCGCGATCACTTCGGTTTGGCAGGTTGGCGTCTCTGTCCTTTGGTTCGGCGCATCGCCTTGACGACACCGATTACTGCATTGATGAACTCCGCGTCCGCCTGTGCCAGCATTGCCGCCAACCTGTTGAGAGCCACATCCCGACTGGATGATTTCTCGACCGGCTTCGGATCCGCGAAGTCAAAAAGCTCCTTCATCGTGATACCAAACGCTTCCGTCAAC
Organism: Ignavibacteriota bacterium; assembly: GCA_016218045.1. Classification (NCBI taxonomy): domain Bacteria; kingdom Pseudomonadati; phylum Ignavibacteriota; species Ignavibacteriota bacterium. The sequence continues at coordinate 3,544 of JACRFB010000032.1, read as the reverse complement.
CTCTCGCAGGCCGCCATCGAAGGGTAGTACACGCCACACTCGCATTGGCTGATGAACCCTGCGGAGACGCCGAGTTGCTCGGCGAATTGTTCTTGGGTCAGCCCCCGCGCGTTGCGCAAGTCCTTGAGTCTCTTGCCGAGGCTCTTCTTCATGTTCATGCAATCACCCTCGACCCCGCCCAAACGGAAGTTGATCGGACAGGGCGAGGGTAGAAACAGCGCAAGGTTGAGTCCAGAGGGCTAATCCTATATAATGCGTATGTTTGGTATTCCTATAGTTGCCTTGTACTCGCCGGAGGTATCGAGGAGAACCAGAGGATGGAGAGCATCACCGATACCCCGACGAAAACACGCGGTGGGACTCTCGTCGTCATTTGCGTCCTGCTAATTCCCGCTTGTCTTTTCGCAGCCAATCCCAACGACCAACGAGGCAAGTGGGTCGTTGACGAGCAAGGGGCCACCGTTTGGGTGCCGGACCAGCCCCCTGCCCCCGTCAGCCCGCCTGCGCCGAAGGCATCCGTTCCGGCTCCTACCCCTGTTGTGAACGAACGCGCCTCCTTCGGCTTGGGGTATTTCACGACGAGCGCCCCGTTGGGGTTTCGCTGGTGGGCAAGCGAGGACTTCGGCCTCGACCTCGGCCTCGGTTTCAATGTGCTCGGGAGCGGCGGCACAACGTCCAACCGCATTGCCGCCGAGGCGGGCATCCTCGGGGCGCTCGCCCATCGTGAGAACCTGACCGTGTTTCTTCGTTTGGGCGCGGGCCTCGAAAACGGGCAGCACGGGCTGAATACGCTCGACATCAACAGCATCGACCCGAACGCGGGCGGCTCGAACGCCGACTTCCTACTCAACGTCAACCTAATCGCCGGAGCCGAGTACAGGCTGACGGGCATCGGCTTGCCCAACGTGGCGTTTACAGGGGGCATGGGCGCTGGCGTCCAAATTGCCAAACCGGACGGCGGTGACATCGAGTATGCCCTCGGGACTGCCAACTACACGGGCGGCCTCATCGAAGGGCTTGTGTTGGGAATGCACTTCTACCTTTGACAGGCACGGGGAGGTTCCAAATGAACATGAAGTCAGTTGCACTCGTCGCCGCGCTGGCGGGCATCGCGTTCGGTTGCTCTTCCTCGACCGACCCCGACAAGGTTCGGTGCAAAAGCGACGCTGACTGCACCGCTGCGGGCGGAAAAGCCGTGTGCGAAGGGGGTTACTGCGCGGTCGAAGCCTGTACCGAGGGCTACGCCGACTGCGACCAGCAGTACAGCAATGGCTGCGAGGTGGACCTCGGTGCCGACAGCGAGCACTGCGGCGACTGCGCGACAGCGTGCGGGTCACACTCCTTCTGCGATGCAAAGGCTTGCGCGTGTGAAAAAGGATACGGAGACTGCAACGGGATCGTGTCGGACGGGTGTGAGACCGTGACCGACACCGACGCCGAAAACTGCGGAAAGTGCGGCAACGTCTGCCCCGCCGTGACCAATGGCAAAGGCGGCTGCAACAAAGGCAAATGTGGCGTGGGTGAGTGTGATCGAGGCTGGGGTGACTGCGACGGGAAGCCCGAGACCGGCTGCGAATACAATGTGTCCAACGACGTGAACAACTGCGGCGGGTGCGGGGACACCTGCGGCGGTGTCATCGGCGCAGACGTGACCTGCAAGGACAACGGCTGCACGTGGGCCTGCAAGGATGGCTACGGCGACTGCGACGACAAACCCGAGACAGGATGCGAGACCGACATCTCGGCGAACGTCGAGCACTGTGGCGAATGTAACAACCCATGCCCCGCGTTTGCCAACGCCGAGACTTCGTGCCGTGGCTCGAAGTGCGAAATCGGGAACTGCAACGAAGGATACAGGGATTGCGATGGGCAACCCGAGAACGGGTGCGAGTGGAACCTCTCGGAGAAGTGCGCTGGCCTGTGCGGCGGCAGCGACGGCTGTGGCGGCACTTGTCCGGATTCCTGCGTCGCGCCCGAGACATGCGGCGGTGGTGGAACGCCCAATGTCTGCGGGTGCAAACCGAAGTGCGACGGCAAGTGCGGAGGGCCGGATGGCTGCGGCGGCGAGTGCGTGAGCACATGCGTTGCGCCCCAGACCTGCGGCGGCGGCGGGACGCAGTTCGTGTGCGGGTGCACTTCCGAGAACGACACGGACTTCTGCAAACGTCTCGGGAAAAACTGTGGCACCGTTACTGCGACAGAAGCCAACTGCGGCGTGCAGCACTCGGTGAAATGTGGATCATGCAATGTCCCCCAGACGTGCGGGGGCGGGGGAACCGAAAACGTATGCGGTTGCACGCCCAACTGCACCGGCAAATGCGGCGGGCCGGATGGATGCGGCGGCGTTTGTCCAAACACGTGCATCGCACCGCAGACATGTGGAGGCGGCGGCACGGCCAACCTTTGCGGTTGCACGCCAAAGTGTTCCGGCAAGTGCGGGGGACCCGACAGTTGCGGAGGAACCTGCCCGAACAACTGTGTCGCTCCCCAGACATGCGGCGGAGGCGGCACGCAGTACGTTTGCGGGTGCACATCAACCATCTGTGGTGGCAACTGTCCTGACAACTGTATTCTACCACAGACGTGCGGCGGTGGTGGGTTGCAGTACCAGTGCGGATGCACGGCGAACTGTGCAGGGAAGTGCAGCGGTCCCGACGGGTGCGGCGGGACCTGCCCCGACACATGCAGCGTACCACTGACGTGCGGAGGAGGAGGCACACAGTACGTGTGCGGATGTACCCCCTACTGCACAGGCAAATGTGGCGACTCAAATGGCTGCGGCGGAATGTGTCCCGACAACTGCGTCGCACCCCAGACCTGCGGTGGTGGGGGGACTCAATACACATGTGGATGCACATTCGAGGGTAATGCGATGTTCTGTAGTCGTCTAGGAAAGAACTGCGACAACGTCACTGCGAACGACAACTGCGGCACGCAAAGGACAGTCAACTGCGGGACCTGCACGTCACCAAAGTCCTGCGGGGGCGGTGGGACTCAATATGTTTGTGGCTGCACCTATGAGGGGAACGTAGCGTACTGCACTCGTCTGGGAAAGAACTGCGACAACGTCACTGCGAACGATAACTGCGGGACACCCCGGACGGTCAATTGCGGGACATGTTTGATCCCGCAGACGTGTGGCGGAGGCGGGTCGCAGAATGTCTGTGGCTGTACTTTCGAGGGGAACACGACGTTCTGCTCTCGCTTGGGCATGAACTGCGACAACGTCACGGCGACCGATAACTGCGGCACAGTGCGGACGGTCAATTGCGGGACCTGCACATCACCACAAACGTGTGGCGGAAGCGGGACGCAGGGCGTCTGCGGATGTGCACCGAATTGCACGGGCAAATGCAGTGGCTCTGATGGATGTACTGGCATCTGTCCTGATAATTGCGCACTCCCACAAACCTGCGGCGGAGGCGGCATGCAGTACATATGTGGATGTACCCTGAATTGCACCGGCGACTGTACCGATGGCTGCGGCGGTTTGTGCCCCGACCCCTGCACAGCGTTTCTTGCAAGCGCTGGGTCGGATCATACC